>CAXTPJ010000126.1:0-7668 GCA_964245855.1 uncultured Ferruginibacter sp.
ATCAGATGCAATGGTACCGTAATGTGGTGCCGGGTTGATGAGGTGGGGTATTTTATACATTGCTTTTACCTGCGGGATTTTTACAGCAACCTCAATGCTGTCGGAAAATAAGCCCCTCGATAAAGTTAACTGTGTAAAAAGTTCGCCACTCTCTGACTGATCAACATCAAAATAAGTTATCCCGGAATCTTTGACCAAATGCTTTGTTGCAACAATATCTCCCCGGGCAGAAATGCTGTAATTAGAATCAAGCGCTGAATTAAGGGTGATGGTGCCAATGGCGTCTACCCTGGCATCAGTGATCAATATTTTATGGATACGTTTTAAGAGTATGTTGTTGTATTTAAAAGAATAGATTTTTTCGTTCTCAAAATAGGCCAGTTGTGCTTTTTGGGTAAAGAACCATATTTTTCCATCGGGCGCCTCTTTTATTTTGAATACCACATTATCGGGCAGGTTGAACAGTTCGAAATTTTTACCATTGTACCTTACTACACCCAGGTCGGTCGCTATCCACAAAAAATGCCTGGAGTCTTCATAAATACAATAGGTTTCATTGCTTGGCAAACCATCTTCCTGCGTAAAATTCTTTAAAACATACTCTTTTACCTGCCCTGAAGCAAAGCCGGAAAAGGCGACGAGTACAAGTAAAATATAATAACGGGCATGCTTCATTAGGATAAAGATAACCAGCAGGAGTGTGCAACGGATAATTTGAAAAAAGAAAAGCAGCCAGGTTTTTATGCAGGCTGCACTTATGACTGAAAAGCTACAGTTATAGTCATTTCATTGCAGAAATAAAATGGAATATTTTTTTTAGCGGTGGCAGCAATAGATTTGTTGCAGGTAATTAAGAAGGGCGGGAGAGTGGAGAAAGGAAATAATTACTGTACAAAATGCTATTACCTCATTAAATCCCTGTGCATACTATATTATAAGAAATGTATAAAAAAGACTTGATCGTTCGTACCCTTCAAGTCTTTCTTATTCGTTCAATTGCTTTGTAGTTATTTCATTTCGTTGAAACTGCTTTTCTCTGCAATCATCTTTTCTATCTCATCCAATTTCCTGGGCGAACCAGCCGAAATGTTTTCACCTTTGCTTTTTCCAATGATTACATCATCTTCAATGCGAACGCCAATATTCCACCATTTTTTATCACAAGGGCTGCCGGCCGGAATGTAAATGCCCGGCTCAACGGTGATCACCATGTTTTCTTTTAAATCACCATACATCGATTTGTCGTGCACATCCAGCCCAAGATGATGAGAGCAGCCATGCGGATAATATTTATCCAGTTCTTCTGCGGTTTTAATGATGCCTAATTTAATCATACCGGCAGCCAGTACTTCAGTGGCTTTGTCGTTCAATGCATCGAAAGGAGTGCCTTCTTTGCACAAAGAAAAAATGGCTTCCTGTGCATCGTACACCAACTGATAGATAGCTTTTTGTTCGGTAGAAAATTTGCCATTGGCAGGAATGGTCCTGGTAACATCGGCAGAGTAGCCGTGGTATTCGCAACCAACATCCATCAGTAACAACTGGTTGTCCATTTTCATGGCGCTGTTTTCTTCATAATGCAGAATGCAGCCATTGCCGCCGGCGCCAACAATGGCAGGATAACCTTCGCCCTCTGCGCCATTTTTTTTATGAACAAAACTGTGGATGCCTTCTATTTCTCTTTCACTGCTGGCAGGCGTTATGGCCCTCATCGCTTCGTTGTGTGCCAGACAGGAAACCTGCACCGATTTTTTCAGCAGCACCAATTCTTCCGGTGTTTTTATTTCCCTTAATTGTTGGGTGATATTCCTGAAAAGATCGGTACCCCATTTTTTTTGTGCTTTGGCTTTTGCAATAAAAGCATCAAAACCTTTGGCATCTTTTAAGTTGACAAACTCGTTCAGCAAAGCATCCTTCTTCAAAGCCTCATTTTTTGCCATGCGGCTTTTTTGATATGCCACTACATTGGCCAGGTTTTCTGCTGAAGCATATTGTATGATCATCTGCAGATCATGATGGGCATCGGTTTCATCCTTGCCGGGCGTTGGAGGAATTTTTGACTGGAATGTTTTGATCAGGCCAAACAGGTCAAAACCGGAGTCGTCTGTTTTTACATCAATGTCAAAATTGTCATGTAAAACATTGTCAAATTTGTTGAAATCTATATTGAAAGTGACAAACTCTTTACCGGTGTACACCTGGCTAAAACCCAGTTTTGATTTTGTTCCTTCTACGCCCAATCTTCTGCCCGTCCATGTTTCTCTTGCCGGGTCCCGTTGTCTTACAAAAAATAATTCTTTATAAGATGAACCATTTGATTGTTGTGGCTCTTTAAACAATAGCAGCATGGCATCGGCTTCATTGTATCCTGAAAGATAATACAGGTCTGGGTTTTGATGATATATATAATTGATGTCCTGCGAAAATGTCCTTTCAGGATATGAAAAAATTACCGCTACAGAATTGGCCGGCATTAAATTTCGAAAAGCTTCCCTGCGGGCTGCATGGAATTCTTTGGTGAGGTAGTCGGTTGGTAAATTTTCCTGTGCCTGGATTAGTTGAGCAGATAATAAAGCAACGAAAGCAACCAGTAGTTTTTTCATTTGAGCAGTTTTGTAAAATGTGTAATGGCAATACTTATCCAAACTTATGAAATATTGAAGAATAATAAATGCACACAGGATGAATAATGTTGAAGCAGTAGTTTGTGATGCTTATGAAAATCATTGAGCATAAGAAGCTTTCTGACTTGATTGAATATTTTGAATTATAAAAAACTCAATAAAGAAATATAGTAAAAGAGTGATTATTCTTTCCTTTCCCCAAAAGGAAAAAATAACAAAATCATATTTGCCAATGAATTTCAACAATATTCCTGAAGCTCGGTATAAATCAAAATAATAACTCAATCGGCTGCTGAGACTTCCGAAGTTTTTTAAAACTTCGGAAGTGTGGCAGAATGTATGGATTTAAAAATGCTTTTTACCGTACAGATTTTTCAAGCAGCTACGCTGAATTTCTTCCCGCATTGATAATCCCAAAAGAAGACCGCATCACCAGTTTTTCATAGGTTTCTTTCAATGGCGAATTCACCAGGTTGTCGTCAATTTGCCGGATGTTCATAATGGCATATTGCTGAATGGTGAGCAATGGCAATACGATCCTTTCCCTCATACTGATCGAAATTTGATCTACCGGGTAATCGCTCATCAATTCCGTTTTGCCTGACAGCTTTAAAATATATTTACACGTTAACAAGTATTCTTCATGAATGGTATTCCATATCTCGCCATATTTTTCATCCTTCGATACAAATTCGGTTAATGGAAAAAAGCATTTCTTCATGGCCATCTCACAATTATCCAGCAGGGTTTTAAAGAACAGTGAGCTTTTATATAGTTCCTGAAGGCGTTCAAATTTGCCTTGTTTTTCCAGTTCGAACAGGGCGGTGCCAACGCCGAAATAACCTGTTACATTTTGCTTCATCTGTGCCCAGGCGCCTACGTAAGGAATGGCCCTTAGATCTTTTAATGATAATTTATTGCCGCTGCTGCGTTTAGCCGGACGGCTGCCGATATTGGTTTCTGCATAAAACTTCAACGGGCTTATCTGCGACAGGTAATCCGTAAAATAAGAATGCGATTTTAGCTGGATGTACTTTTGATAACTGGCATCGGCCAATTCCTGCAATAAGGTTTCTTCTTCTTCCTGTAAAGTAATCGCACGGCTGTTAAACAGGTCGTTGGAAATCCCGGCGTGTATCAGTTGTTCAATATTATATTGCGCTGCATCCACGGTTCCAAAATTAGAACTCACTGTTTGTCCCTGTACCGTTAACTGTATTTCCCGGTTAGAAATATTCTTACCCATGGAAGCATAGAACTTATGCGTTTTACCACCACCTCTTGAAGGCGGTCCGCCACGGCCATCGAAGAACACCACTTCTACATTGTATTGTTTGGAGATAGCGGTCAGTTCTTCCTTCGCTTTGTAAATGCTCCAGTTGGCCATCAGATAACCACCATCTTTGGTGCCATCGCTAAAGCCCAGCATAATTGTCTGGCGGTTCTTTCTTTTGGCAAGGTGAGCACAATAGGTTTCGTTGCTGTACAATGTTTGCATGATGACGTTGGCGTTCTGCAGGTCATCCACTGTTTCAAATAATGGGACAATATCAACGGTCATGGTGTCTTTTGTAAAACCTCCTAAGAGTAGCAGGCCGTACACTTCCATCACATTTAACGCACTGTTGCACTGACTGATAATGTAACGGTTAGATCCGGCCTCGCCATTAAAATCCTGGATGGTCCTGATGGCTTTAACAGACTCGATCGTATCTGCATAAACATTGTTATCGGAGGTAATGGTATCAACTGTTGTGGTGATGGCTGTTAAGGCATTGATCTTGTCTTCATCACTTAACGATGTATAATTTTCTGGCAATGCGCCAGTTGATTCGGCAACCAACTCCAGCACATGGCCATGTACGGAACTTTCCTGCCTAACATCCAATGAAGCAAAATGCAAACCGAATACATGCACTTTATTAATGAGTTGATCAACCAACGGAAGAAAGAGATTGTTGTGTTTATAAATGATGATCTCCCTTATTTTATTCAGTTCACCCAGGATCCATTCTTTGGATAATTGGGTCCGCTGACCAGGAATGAAAATATTATTGTACAGGTCATTTTCAATATTGTTCAGGATTACATCAACGCCTTCAAACGTAAGCCTGCGCTTGATCCTGCGGATATCGAGGTAATAAGATTTGATGATGCTGCCCCTTAGCGCATCTGCCACTTTTAAAGTAGCAGCCGCATTTACAAAAGGATTGCCATCCCGGTCGCCGCCCGGCCAAAAGCCCATGTTGATGATAGGATTGCCATCGATATGTATTTCAGGAAATTGATTTTTTAAGAAAGCCAATATCCTTCCGGAAGCGGGATAAAAAACATTCTCCAAATACCAGATGAGGTTCATCGCTTCATCATACGGTGTTGGTTTTTGTTTTTTAAAGAAAGGTGTTTTGCCCAGCTGCTGCAGGTACACATTGATCTGCGCCGTATTGTTTTCTCCCAATGCTTTGGATAAATCATTGATGATACCCAATACAGAACCGGGATAAAATTGTGTAGGATGAGCCGTCAATACCAACCGCACAGCAAAGTTTTTCATCTTCTCTTTCAACTCACCCTGCTTGTTGTTTTGTATTACTTCGCTTTCTAAATGTTTTAACGTTCCAACACCGCCAAGATCATTTACCTCCCTGAAAGAAGCATCTTCCAGCGCATCAAACAATACCACCTGCCGTTCTATGTATTGAATAAACCTAAACAACAGGTCAAGCCTATCCTGCGGTTGTTGGTAGGTGGTATGTTTAGAAAAAAACTCTTCTACAATTTCTGCCGGGCTTTGCTTTTTCTTATAGCCATCTTCACAGTTGTTGGATAACAATGATAACAGGATGCCTGTCTTTTCTATGCGGTGAAACGGGAGCGAAGTAAAAAGGCTGTTGTACAACTGGTATTTAATGCCAACTAAGTTTTTAAAGTGCTGCAATCCACGGGTGGCCTGGTGATCCATATTCAATAAGTTTTAAGAAAAGTGTAATAATATTGGCAGCAATGCAATGAAAGCATGAAAATACTTTAAATACTTTAAATAGTTCCGCCGGTTTTAGAAATATTTTACTACTTTAGCCATCTCAAAAAAAGTGGTACAAGTGAAATCATCTGTCATCTTACACCGATCATCCGTCACAGCGCAGGCTGCCGGAACCACTATTGCTACCATCATTACAACCCGTTAAGGGTTGCACATTTTCATATCACCATTGGGCCAATGTTTTTATCCACGAAGGAAAGTTAATTTACATCACATACATCAAATAATAAGTCATGCAGGTTTTAAAGTTTGGGGGCAGTTCAGTAAAAAATGCGGAGAACATCAGTAAGGTTGTTGCCATTGTAACAGAAAAAATTAAAACAGATAAAACCATTGTGGTGGTTTCTGCACTGGGTGGAATAACTGATTTGTTATTGCAATGCTGCAAACTGGCTTCAGACAATGACGAGGCCTACAAAGAAAAACTGCATGAAGCAGAACAGCGCCACCTGCAAACTGCCAGGGAACTGATTCCTGTAACACAACAGAGCAGTTTATTGAGCCAGGTAAAAACATTGTGCAACGAAATTGAAGATATCTGCAACGGTATTTTTTTATTGCGGGAATTATCAGAACGTACCAAGGATAGGGTGGTGAGTTATGGTGAGATTTTATCTTCTCAAATTATTGCAGCTAAACTTAGGATCGACTTCGGTGAATGTGAATGGAAAGATTCAAGGCAACTGATCACTACCAATTCAAATTTTGGATCGGCAGCAGTTGATTTTGCTGTGACCAATAAAAAAATAAACGATTATTTCAGCAACTCACCTGCATCGCTGTTCATGATGCCGGGCTTTGTTGCCAGCGATGCCAATGGAGTAAATACAACACTGGGCAGGGGCGGATCGGATTATACCGGCGCTATTCTGGCAGCAGGTTTAAATGCTGATGTGCTGGAGATATGGACAGATGTTTCGGGCATGATGACAGCCGATCCAAGACTGGTTACCAACGTACGGATCATACCTCAGATATCTTACCAGGAAGCGATGGAGTTATCGCATTTTGGCGCCAAAGTAATTTATCCGCCAACCATACAACCCGTTAGCAGCAAGGGTATCCCTACATGGATCAAAAACACTTTTGCACCAAACGATTACGGCACAGTCATTCAAAAAGAATCAACCTTGAACGGCAACAGCATCCGTGGAATTTCAAGTATCAACAATATTGCATTGCTGAGTTTGGAAGGAAGCGGCATGGTTGGCATTCCGGGGTTTTCCAAAAGATTGTTTGAAGCTTTGGCTGCCAAACAGATCAATGTTATTTTGATCACACAGGGTTCATCGGAACATTCCATTTGTGTTGGCGTAGATGCCATCAATGCAGATGGCGCCAAGAAAGCGATCGATGAAATGTTTGGGTATGAAATAGAAACAAAAAAAGTTGACCCGATCATTGTAGAAAAGGAACTTGCCATTGTTGCACTCGTGGGAGATAATATGAAAAGCCATCCTGGTATCAGCGGAAAAATGTTTGGCAACCTCGGCCGTAATGGTGTGAATGTACGGGCCATTGCACAGGGTTCTTCTGAAAGAAATATCTCTGCTGTTATTTCGGTACATGATGTAAAAAAAGCCATCAATGTATTGCATGAAGAATTCTTTGAAACGGTTTATAAAGAGATCAACTTATTCATTGCCGGCGTGGGAAATGTAGGCGGTAAACTCGTAGCACAAATACAGCAGCAGCAGGAGTATTTGTTGCAAAATATGAAACTCAAGATCAACGTAGTTGGTTTATCTAACAGCAAAAAAATGCTGCTAAGTGAACAGGGTATTGATTTGAATAAATGGAAAGAATTGTTGGCAGAAGGCCAGCCGATGGATATGCAGGAATTCATCAAACAACTGCAATCAAAAAATTTGCGCAACGCAGTTTTTGCAGATGTTACGGCCAATGAAAATGTGGCGCAGCTATACGATCAATTACTGGAAAAAAGTATTTCTGTAGTGGCTTGTAATAAAATCGCCTGTTCTTCCAGCTATGAATTATATA
>CAXTPJ010000127.1:0-7660 GCA_964245855.1 uncultured Ferruginibacter sp.
AGCCATTTCCATAACTTTTAATGGCACTTCAATAGCATATTTTGTTGCTTCCTGTATGGCTTTTGTACGGGCAGTCTTTTCTGCCTCATTGCCCTTAGGCAATCCAAAAGCATTCATGATGTGTGTGAAAGCTTTGGTGTCTGCATCAACCAATTTCAGTAATTCATTTTTATACTGCTCGCCTTTTTCTGCCCAGCCGCTAAATTCTTCCCAGCGTTCATCCCAGCCTTTTTTATGACTGCTTAAATTAGCCACCATAGTACCTAATGAAACGCCGAGGCTGCCAATATAAGCTGCAATAGAACCGCCACCTGGCGCTGCACTTTCGCTGGCAGTTTCATCTGCAAAATCTGTTAAGCTCATGCTTATCAGTTTACTGTCTGCCCTGTTGGCCAGCATATATTCAATGATCCTTTCTTCTGGTTTAAACACACCGAGTTCATCCAGTCCCATTGACTTGATAGCGATCTTGATCAATTCCTTTTCACTTACACCGGTTGAACGTTGTTGTTTTTGCAGGAAATATTTACCGGCATCCGTCATTGCCTTCAGTGGTATCAAACCAACCAGCTCACTACCGGTTACCCGTATCCCACGATCGGTTGCTTTTTCACAAACCTCATCAAAAGCAATGTGTACCGGTGTTACATTGATATTGGTGAGGTTCATAGATATCTGTGCAACACCATACTCTTCAATGAACCAGCCGATCGCCTTTACACTTTTCAATGAACCAGGAATATTTATATTGTTGCCATTGGCATCTTTTACCGGTTTGCCATTCTCCTGTTTTACCCTGCCGGCTTCCCGTACATCAAAGGCAATGGCATTCGCCCTGCGTGTACTCGTTGTGTTTAGGTTGATGTTATAAGCCACCAAAAAATCCCTGGCACCAATTACAGTAGCACCCCGCTTTGCATCAAATGTGGCCGGACCAAAATCCGGTTTCCATTCCGGTTGGGTGATTTTTTTAGCAAAACCTTCATATTCGCCGGCACGGATAACGGAGAGATTGCTTCTTGATTTATCGGATTGTGCCGCTTCATACAAATACACCGGGAGCTGCAATTCCTCTCCTACCCTTTTTGCCAGTTGCTGTGCATATTGTGCTGTTTCTTCCATGCTGATATTGGCAATTGGTATCAGCGGACAAACATCGGTTGCGCCCATGCGTGGATGTTCGCCTTTGTGTTTGCTCATGTCGATCAACTCACCTGCTTTCTTTATGGCGAAGAAAGCAGCGTCAATAACAGCTTCCGGCGCACCAACAATGGTAACCACCGTCCTGTTGGTTGCTTTTCCCGGATCAACATTTAACAACCGCACACCTTCTACCTTTTCTATTTCATCTGTTATCTGCCGGATAATATTCAGGTCGTTTCCTTCGGAAAAATTGGGGACACATTCTATGAGTTGCATGATATATTAATTACGATGTAAGAATTATGAATGAAGCATATAGTGACCAATAATTATCAATTATCCACCAACCAATTATCGATTAATAAACGCTCCATTGATCATCACTTTATCGACCAGGTTATTCCCGAAAGAATAAGGCAGGTAAGCGATGGAAGGAATTGGTTTGGTAAAAATAAGGTTTGCTTTTTTGCCAACAGTGATGCTGCCCGCTTCGTTTTCTACCTCCATTGCATAAGCGCCATTCAGGGTTGCAGCGTTGATGGCCTCTTCCGGTAGCATTTTCATTTGTATGCAACTGAGTGCTGTAACAAAATTCATGTTGCCGCTGGGAGATGAACCTGGATTGTAATCGCTGGCCAATGCGATGGCACATCCGGTATCAATTAATTTTCTTGCCGGTTGATATTGCATGCGCAAAAAGAAAGCAGCCGTTGGAAGCAATGTACCGATCATATCACTGGCTGCCAGGTCTGTTATATCCTGTTCGGTCATGGTTTCCAAATGATCTGCAGATACAGCGTTTAATTTGATGGCAGACTGAATACCGCCAATGCTATTGAGTTGATTGATGTGCAATTTTGGTTTTAAGCCATGGCTTATCCCTGCATTGCAAACCTGTTCCATTTCTTCCGGCGAAAAAAATCCAGTTTCACAAAACACGTCAATGTAATCGGCTAATTTTTCTGCTGCAATCACCGGCAGCATTTCGTTGATGATGCTGTTGATGTAAGGAGCATGATCTTCTTTAAAAGCCAGTGGAAAAGTGTGAGCGCCCAAAAAGGTAGCTTTGATCAGCAGGTTTGATTTTTCTTTCAATCTTTTTATCACCCGCAACATTTTCAATTCACCTGCTACCGTTAACCCATATCCGCTCTTTATTTCGATGGCGCCCGTACCCAGTTTACTGACTTCTTCCAATCTTCTCCATGCCTGGTTAAAGAGTTCATCTTCTGAAGTTTCCTGCAGTTTTTGAGCAGAGTTTAAAATACCGCCGCCTTTTGCAGCGATCCCGGCATAACTTAATCCATTGATCTTATCTACAAATTCATTTTCCCGGCTGCCTGCAAACACCAGGTGAGTATGGCTATCGCACCAGGCCGGTAAAACAAATTGTCCACCTGCTTTGATGATATGCTTTGGCAACTGCGGCACTTTCAACGCCAGTTCATACATGTGGCCGTATTCAGCAATGATGCCGTCTTCAATTAAAAGGAACGCATCTTCAATCACTGGTAACTCAGCTAACGCTTTACCACGGAGCAATTGATGTTGTTCCCTTGTATTGATGAGTTGTTGTATGTTGGTGATGAGTGTAGCCATCTGTTATTTATTCTTCAATCATTTATAATCTCTCCCAAACTTGCTTTCCAAAAAATTCGAGGCTTGGATCTCTTGCGCCCATTAAGAGCAATACACAATTATTGGTTAGGTGTGGGCGGATTGTTTCCAGCAACTCATTCCTGTCCTCTACAAAAAAAGCATTTTTATCCAATGCTTTGATGTCGGTTATTAGATTATTGGCAGAAATATCTTTAACGGCAGTGCCACCGGCATAAAAAATTTCGCTCATCCAAATTTCATCTTCCGGCCTTAAGACTTCAGCTATTTCTTTTACAAAATCGTTTCTTAAAAAACGGGTTGGCCTATAACCATGTGGTTGAAACCACGCTATTACTTTTGGGGCAATGTGCTGACAAGCGGCAATAGATGCAGCGCACTTGGCCGGGTTATGAGCATAATCATCAATCACCCAAATACCATTCTTATTTCCCAACACCTGGTGGCGGCGATAAATACCTTCGTAATTTTTTAATGCTGCTGCGCAGGTTTGTAAGTCAACGCCCAACTGATTGGCAACTGCTGTTGCTGCCAGTGCATTTTCCATATTGTGCTTGCCCACTGTTTGTAAAGTGAACGGGACAGTATCAATGTCGAATGAAATAGCAAGGCCATTTTGATTGAAATTTGCGGCTGTATATTTTGCATCCGAATCTTTATCTGTCGAAAAATCCTGCTGGCTATTGGCGGATAATTGTTGTGATAAATGATTGGATTGATTTACCACAAATAGCTTTGTTGTATTACTCCGGAATGTACCAAAGATGCTCATGAGTTCATCAATTTCCTGGTGGTCTTTGTCTATATTTAAGAGCAGGCCAACTTCGGGATGGTATTGAACAATAGAGCCATCACTTTCATCTGCTTCGATTACCAGCCACTCACCGGCTCCAACTTTTGCATTGCCGATTTTTCCTTCTTTGATAATGCTTACCAAACCTGCACCGCTGATGATACTGGGCTGCATGCCGGCATATTGTAAAATATCAAACAGCATAGCACTGGTGGTACTTTTACCTGATGTTCCGCCAACTGCAATGGTGCGTTTGCTTTCAGCAATCAACGCCAGTAAAGCAGAACGTTTGATGATAGGAATATTGAGTTGCTTTGCTTTCTGCACTTCCGGCACGGTATCTTCTACTGCTGTTGATACCACCACCAACTCTGTTTGTGTTGTGATGCCTTCACCATTTTGCAGGAAGCATTGAATGCCTTCAGCTTCCAGTTTTTCTTTGGTTTCGTTGTATTCACCAAGTAAAAAATAACGGTCGCTGCCGCTGATATTTTTTCCGATGCCGGATAAATATTGTGCAATGGCGCTCATACCGGTGCCGGCTACCCCAATAAAAAAAATGTGCTGAAAATCGTTGATGCTTTTGTCCATCCAAATGCTGTTTTGAAAATATGTAATGGCTGCGGTTAGCAGTTGCTGCGCAAAGGTATGCTGTACAAGTGAGTGACACAACTATGTATAATAGTAGTACAAATGCCGGTCAACAAATTTTATTCTGCCGGTTTTTTAGTTCCCATTACTTCCACTTTTACTCTCGTAAGTCCAGCCGCAGTGAAACCCATTTTCTTTGCCGCCGCCCTTGTAACATCTACTACCCTTCTCATTTTTGGATGCAGCCGGTCATTCACTTTTACGATGGCAAATTTACCGTTCCGAAGATTGGTGACCTTAAGCCAGGTGCCCATTTTAAGCATATTGCTGGCGCAGGTCATTTTGCTTTGAGAAAATATTTCGCCGCTGGCGGTGCGGCGCCCATTGAATTTATCGGAATAAAAACTTGCCTGTCCGTAGAATACTTTTTTATTAGTTGTGCCGGAACGTTTTGATTTTTGAACAGTGGTATCAAGATTGGCGAAAGCAAAAACCTTTGAAGGCATATTTTGCAAGAATACAATGCCGCAAAATATTAGCAGGTAAATGTTGGAATTGAATTTCATACAGCAATTATTAAGGGTTGGTAAAGAATGGGTAAATATCAGCCATACTGTTTATTTATCAGTAAAATACTTTTCTCTCAGTGCCTTATCTTCGCCGTACATGTCATCATAAAATTTGATCTTGCCGTCTTTTCCTTCACAGCTAAAATAGGTGATGAACAAAGGCAATTGGTTCTTCACAACAATGCGTTTGTTTTTTTTATCTGCCAGCCAATTATGAATAGAATCTGCAGTATAACGAAGTGTATCACCAGCCCTTACATTCATGCTGTCATTCCTGGCGATATAAGTAGCCAGTTTATCCCATTCCTGTACCCTTACGCAACCATGGCTCAATGCCCTTGATGCATTTTTGAAGAGATAACGCTGGTTGGTATCGTGCAGGTAAACAGCGTAGGAATTTTCGAAGTTAAATTTGATAACGCCCAATGCATTGTTATCGCCACTTGCCTGCCGAACTTTATAAGGAATGCCTTTGGAATATTTATCCCAATTAATAGATGCTGCGTTGATATTCTCGCCTTTATCATTCACCAGTTTTAATCCTAACCGTGACAGGTAGTTGGGGTTGCTTTTTAATTTAGGCAGGTATTGTTTTGCAATGATGCTGGTAGGCACAGTCCAGGTTGGATAAAGTATCATATCAGAAATAGCGCTGGTGAGCAAGGGCGTACGGGTATCGGGTTTACCGCAGATTACTTTTGATTCAAGCGCCAGTGTATCATGATCCCATACTTCCAAATAATAGCCGGGAAGATTTACCCAAATAAATTTTTCGGGCATAGAGTCGGGCAGTTTTTTATAGCGGTCAAGTGTAATAGCAATTCTTTTGAAACGCTCCGCATCACTGGTGTTGAGCGATTTTATCAACGCAGTGGAAAGTTTTCCATCAGCTTTAATGCCTTTGATTTTTTGATATTTTTTTATGGCAGAATCCAGTTGTACGGAGTCTGGCAATTTGTTGTTGTAGCTGATGTACTTGCTTTCACTCAATCGTTTCTGCAGAGTCTTTATAAAAAATAAAGAATCTTTTTCATCATTTTTTTTGAAAGGATAAGTAACGTAAGTGTAAGTATGCCTGTCCATACTATCTACAAATCGTTTGATGCCGCTTTGCAATTGCCAGTAACCTTTATGTTTGGGTTGTACTGCATGCAGGAAGCCAGTAAGCGTATTTTGACTGATGCAGGACTTTTGCAAAGACAATAGTGTTTTAAACAACGTGGTGCTGTCGTTGACCAGGCCGGCACTATCTTTTTGCAAACGACCATATTTAAGATCTTTAATGATATGCAAACAGGCATCGGTTAAAATTACATCGGCCTTTGACCACAATACGGCATCCATTCGTTTTACAGAATCTGTATCAAGCTGGGTTTTGAGTGAGCTTAATTTTTTCCAGTTATAATCTTTTGGAAACAACCCATACAGCTCTGCATCCTGTATAAATTGAAATAGCGAATCTGCCAGTGGCTGCCACTTTTCTTTTTTGCTCCAGGTATTTTTAAACTCCTGATCACTGTAAAATTTTTGCACTAGTGTAGTCAGTTGCAATCTTGTGCTATCATCGATTTTGCCATTATTATTTAAGGCAAATGACAACACTTTTTCTATACTTGCGCTTGCGGCTTCATCCATTTTTTCAGGTGTAATCACGATTTCTTTGTCGGGTGTTTTAGTAGCGCTATCATTGCAGGATAAAATAAAAAGACACAATACCAATAAGGTAAAACTAAGTGCGGTAACCTTTTGATTAAGCATAAAGCGGAAGCAATTTATTGTATTTTCAATCAGGGATTTTTCGAAGGAAACCAAAGGATACAAACTATGTACAAGTTAGCAAATAGATTTTACACCGGAATGATTTGGACAGTCATTTTTTTTGCTATCGTTCCATCTGTTGCGGCACAAGATAGCACTTTCAATAAATATGGACTTTGGGTGATCGGCAACGTGGCTGCTTATCAAAAAAGCACTGCAGGCAAGCCGGAATTAGCATTGGTTGATCTAAAAAAATTGATACCCGGTATAGCATTCGATTTAAAATATGCTGGCACCAATAATTTTACTCACCGGCAATTGTATCCTGCTTTAACAACCACTTATTTAAGAAGAAATGCTGCAGTTGCTTTAGCTGCTGTTCAAAAAGAATTGAATAAAAAAGGATTGTGTTTAAAAGTATTTGATGCTTACCGCCCCTATGCTGCAACAGAATTGATGTGGGAGCTGGTAAAAGATGAACGCTATGCGGCTGATCCAAAGAAAGGCAGCGGCCACAACCGGGGCGTTGCGATTGACCTTACCATCATTGATTTAAAAACGAAAGCTGAATTAAATATGGGGACTGGGTTTGATAATTTTACAGACACCGCCCATCATGATTTTAAAAATCTGTCACCACAAATTTTACAGAACCGTTTATTGTTGAGAAAATTAATGGAAGCCAATGGCTTTAAAGTTTTGGAAACAGAATGGTGGCACTATACATTGCCGGATGCGAAGCAATATCCGTTACTCAACATCTCTTTTGATGAGTTGAAAAAGATATGCAGGTAGAAAAATTATTTAATTGATAACTCTATTGATACGGTGTTCAAGCATCAGCAGGTCTGCCAGTGCAAACGCAGTCACTGCTTCCAGCACAACCGGCACCCGCAAAGCAATACAGAGGTCATGCCTTCCTTTTACAGAGAATGCTTCTATTTCGCCGGTCGCAACATTCAATGTGTGTTGTTCTTTTGGTGTGGAGGAAGTTGGTTTAACAGCGATCCTGAAAACCATTTCGTTGCCATTGGTGATGCCACCAACGATACCGCCGCTGTGGTTGGTAGCAGTTTTACCATCACTGTTTGCTATCCAGTCGTTGTGGTCGCTGCCAAACATTTTGGCCGCTGCAAAGCCGGCTCCGAATTCAATCCCTTTTACTGCGGGAATGGCAAAAACGGCATGA
>CAXTPJ010000128.1:0-7648 GCA_964245855.1 uncultured Ferruginibacter sp.
TATAGCTATAATCTTTCCCCGCCTTCAGTGTAAAGGCATTGTAACCAATTGTTAATGATGATTCACTGCCTCAGCGTGGGTATATGGCTGCACAAGCACCTATTTTTTATATTTAAAAGCCTTAATATAAAACCCGGCAATAAGCCGGGTTTAGAAAATGAATTTGTTATCAAATGTTGGTTTTTCATATCAACTGCATTGGCGTCGCACTCTTCAACAGTTGTTTTTCATGGCAGCTTTTTGCTACTTATAATACGTGTATTCGATTTTTCTCAGTTCATTAAAAATCTAAACCTAAACTAAAATAATAGATTGGTTTACCCCTGAAAATACCGTTCATTTCCCAGGCAGCATCAAACTTTAAAAAGTAGCCCAGTAATGTACTTCTTGCACCAAAACCATAACCTCCGGCAAATGGCCCAATGCCGCCTACTTTGGTTTGCACTTGTATAGGTGGCGAACCGTAAATGCTCGATGGCCTGCCAATCCCTTTAAAACCACCGGTCCATGCAGAACCAAGATCGATGAATTGAGTGAGTTGGAAATTCCTGATAAAGGCATTGTTAATTGGGCGGCTAAATAAAGTGCTGTACACTGGTAACCTGAACTCACTGTTCAATGTAACCGCATTGTTGCCATTGGCCACATTTTGTGTAAAGCCTCTTAGGTTGCCTACCAATGTTTGAAACGCATAATTATTGATCGGTACATTGTTTTCGTTGAAATAGCGGAAACTGCCATCCGATTTCCTGTTGCTGCCAAACATCAGCCAGTTATCTGCTCCACCGAGGTAATAAATTGTTTTTTGATCACCCCAGCTAAAGTCGCCTGATGCACGGGCAGCCCAAATAAAGTTGCGGTAAATAGGGTAGTAGTAACGGACATCAAAGCCCCAGTTAAAGTTAAATTTACCAGGAGTGCCGGATACGCTTGATTCCTTACTGATATCAGTATTCCAATCAAAGAAGACTTTATAGCGTAAGCCATTCCAGATATTTTGTGTGGGATTTAAACTGTTATCATAAACATATTCTGCATGGGTTAAAGCATATCTTCTGTGATCGTTCGGGATTTTCAATGAAGGGTCATAAAAGATATCAGTCAGCAATGCAATGTTCTCATTTCTTATACCAAAGGAAAGGCTTACCCTTCTGGAGCGGTCAAATGGATAAGAAACATTGGCCATATAAATATTAGTGAAGATTTTGCCAAGGTGTTGAGCGCCATCATTAAAATCAAAATTTACTGACTCAACATTCCTGTAATAAGTCAATCCCCAATCAATCCTTTTCTTATAATTTTCATAGCCCATCAACCATTCATTGTCTTTAAGATTGGTGGATATACGAAAAGCGCCAAAGATCTTTTGGTCTTCCATTAATTCTGATGTTCCCAACCGTATCAGCCCATTCAATGGCGTACTGGTACCAAGCCTGATAGGGCCTGCACCACCGGCAAATGATTGATAGCGGTTAAACAGGATGGCATTGCTGAAATTTACACCACCATATTCTGCGCCGAATTTCACCGGTTTGTAAGGGTACAATTTGGCATTTTTCAAAACATCATTTGCTGGTGTTTCGGTTGCACCAACTGTTGTCCCTAACAGGCTGCTGTCTTTCTTTTCATTTTCAAATTCGTTTTGAAAAATATCATTTTGATTTTGGGTACTGTCGCCTGGCATTGGCTTATCATACTGGTCTTTTACATTGTTGATCTTATCGGCCATTACCACTCTTTTCATATAGGTGGTAGGCGGCACCGTTATGTTGCGGCGGCGCAACGTATTTTCATCGATCTTTAATTTATACAATGTTTTATCATCGCTCTGCCTGGTTACTTCACTTACCTGGTTGTTGTCACCGGCAATCCTTGTCTCCGCAACATTACTCTCATAATTGCTCAAAGGAAAAGTGTAAGTAGAATCTTGCGTTACGGTTACAACGGCAACGGAATCAACATCTGTTTTTTTGTAAACCCGCAGCATACTGTCTACATCCTTTTCAGATGGGTTACGCAGTATATCATCCCCGATCAAAACCAGCGTATCTGCGCCGGCGGCCTTTGTTGTAAAGAAACCTGCATACCGGTTGGCAACTCCATTTTCATCACTGATAAAAGTAAAGTGGTTATCGTTGTAGGGCATCGGGTAACGGGCATTACCATATTTAAGATTGGATAATTGTGTTACCTGGTTCAACTCTGCTTTACCACCAAAATTGGTAATCATAAAAATGTTGTACCGGTTATGGCTTGGCAAAGCAGTATCACCACCTTTTGCTGTTGCAGAAGGACGATTACTGGCAAAAATAACCCCTGTCTTACCCGGGAAAGAAACGAACGTAGCATCCAGGTCGTCATACACATCATTGGTGATCTGCTGCACTTTTTCATTCTCTAAATTCAACGTGTAAATATCCGTATGACCATTTTTGGTGGCACTCAATAAAACGGTACGACTGTCAAGCATATACTTTACATCCTGTATTTGCTGGAACTGTTCTGTAAGATCAATTTGCGGGTTCCTGATCCTGGTTACCAGGTCGTACACAAATAATTTTAAATGGCCTTCTTCTGTGTATACTACGGTAATCCTGGTTCCTTTAGGATCCCATGCCAGCAAAGGGTAATCTGGATTGGTTTCGTTCAGTAAACTGCGGATGCCATATTTCAGCAAAGTGTACTCTTCAAAATCATCATACAGCTTTACTTTTACCAGGTTCTTATTGTATTCTACCAGCACATAAGAACTGTTTTTTTTGTTGGGATTAACATTGATGCGGTAGTAATCTTTGCGTTGGTTTATTTCAAAACTTTCGATTGACTGGCCTTTTGGATATGCCTTTCTTTTGGCAATGTCATTCTCATATTTTTCCTCCTGGTATTCCATAAAATCTACCAGGACCTCTTTGAATTTTTTCTTGCAAACCTGCATGCTTGCCCGGTTCAGGTTTTTATAAACCCTTGCCAGGTACAACAGGTAGGTCACATTTTCTTTCTTGTATTTTTCTTCAATGTAATACCAGAAAGCGTGGCCTGCCAGTCGTGGATTTTCAAAAGCAAACTTGTAAAATTTATTATATTTTCCACTTAGTATTTCGCTCTTCAATTCATCATCCAAAGCGGTACTCCAGTTTTCTGCAGCAAAATCAACATAGCCATCTGTTAACCATTTTGGCAGATCCAACAGAGCCTGGTTGCCTGCAAATTCCCCCAGATCTTCTCCAAACAAAACATTGTCGGTAATGATCCTGGCAATACCCTGTTTTATCTGCCTGCGCAAATGTGCATGGTCGCCATTAAAATACACCACCATTTTATTGTTCAGCAATTTGGTGGCACCACCGGTATTTTGCCAGTCGATGCCCATACCGATATTGCTTTGCTGCATATCTGCAAACTCGTTGTACACAACAATATTGGCCCTGCGCTGCATGCTGTATTCAGTAAATGCTTCTATTCCGGGTAATTCTTCTTCAGCTACCTGTAATACAAATTTTGCCAGTTCCTGGCCATTTTGATTGAAATAAGTGTTGAAGTTGTTGCTTTGGTAATACTGCCATTTGAATTTTTTATATTGGACCCTGTTTTTACCAAATTCAACTGCATTGATCACCTGCGCTTTTGAGATAGCTATACCTGTTATAAAAAAGCATATCGTTGCAAAAAGTACCCTGCTAATTTTTACCATACTAACTTTACCGTTTAATAGTTAAAAGTAAACCATTACAAGCAATCATAAAAATATCCCTTTATTACTTAAAATATTGTTAGATGCTGCATATAAAGACCTTTCAGTTCAGGCCTATACAAGAAAATACGTACGTTTTGTACAATGAGTTCAATGATTGTATCATAATTGATCCCGGAAGTTATTTTGATGAAGAAAAAGATGCCTTGGCCGGCTTTATATCAACCCAGCAACTGCAACCAAAATTTTTATTAAACACGCATTGCCATTTGGATCATGTGTTCGGGAATAAATTTGTAAGCGAAAAATACAACCTGGTGCTGCACCTGCATGAAAAGGAAAAACAGGTACTGGCTTTTGCACCCGCTTCCGGCCTGATGTACAACCTGCCGTTTGATAACTATGCCGGCGAATTTATTTTGTTGAAAGAAGCTGATGTTATTAAAATGGGTACCGATGAACTGAAAGTAATTGAAGCGCCCGGACATTCACCGGGGCATATTTGTTTTTATTGCGAAAAGCAGGGCTTCCTGATAGGCGGTGATGTATTGTTTCAACGAAGTATTGGTCGTACTGATTTACCGGGTGGCAACCATGAAACACTGATAGATAATATCCGCACCAAGCTGTTTGTATTGCCAGATGAAACTATAGTGTACAGCGGGCATGGTAACCCAACCACTATCGGCGAGGAGAAAAAATACAATCCTTATTTGCAATAGCCATCATCCAAAGAACCTATAACCTTCCTTCTTTTTCAATGATCCATTGTGCCGCTGCATCTGAACTATTGTAAGAATTCGATGTTTTTAATACACCATTCTGATACTGCAATTTGGAATTGTCTGACACATTTTTGATGTAAAAAATATTGCTTTGAGCGCTTTCCTCAATGCTCCACATTGCCCGGACCGATTGCCCGTTTGATGATAAGGTCAACCCATTTTCATTGCTGAGGAAATTGTTTTTCCATCTGTTTTATAATAAAATTATTGGATCCGGCCACCGGCAATATTTCCCACTGCGAACTCCACCAACCGTAATCGATGCTGCTGCATGCAACCGGCCCGTTTTGATTGTTCAGGTAGTAATTACTGCCAACATTTTTAAGGTGTACAAAATGCTGCTCGTAGTTGCCATTGTTTTGATCAATCAAATGATTGCTGAGGCTGCCAACAACGCCATTATTAAAAGGATAGAATGTCACAGACATACTTGGCTTTTCATTCAGCGGAACAATCATGATGGTATTGGTAGCAACGGTTTCACCGGGTTTTATCCAATAGCCAATGTCAACCATCCTCCTGTTCTTATTTATTTTATCGGTGCCGCATTCTTTGTCTTCCACCGTTGCTTCCATAACGCAGGGGTTCATTTGCAGGGTGGCTGTTTTATTGGTTAGCCTGGCACCGGTGGCATTGGCACATTTAAAAGTGACAATATCATGTGCTGCACTGCCGGAATTGAGGAAGCCGCTTTTTTGTAAAAAAATCTTTGCTTCTGTACCGGTATTGGTAACAAAAAACCGGAGCTTGTACCTGCTGAAATTTCCTTTGCTGCCTACTTCTTTTTCTGATTGTTCGGTAATGCTGTAGCCGGCCCTTAATCCATCCAGTATTGCTGGTAAAGAATCTGTAACGGGCAATACCTGTTGTGCTGTTGATTTAATATGAATAACGATGCAGATA
Organism: uncultured Ferruginibacter sp.; assembly: GCA_964245855.1. GTDB lineage: Bacteria > Bacteroidota > Bacteroidia > Chitinophagales > Chitinophagaceae > Ferruginibacter. The sequence goes on from CAXTPJ010000128.1 coordinate 5,380, forward strand.
AGTATCAATGCTTTTCTCATAATGCTGTGCGGTCATTTAATCTTAGTAAATTCTACCCTCCTGTTATTCGCTTTTCCTTCAGTTGTGCTGTTGTCACCAATAGGTTTGGTTTCGCCAAAACCTTTGCTGGTAAGCCTTGCGGCATCAATGCCCATTTCTACTAATTTAGCTTTTACTGCATCTGCCCTTTGTTGCGACAGTTTCAGGTTGTAAGCATCATCCCCATCGCTGTCTGTATGTCCGCCGATCTCAAATTTTAAACCGGCATCCCCTTTCATGGCGGCTGCAATGCGGTTGAATTCGCCCATGCTTTCAGGTTTTAAAGTAGCTTTATTGTAATCGAAGCTGATGCCACGGGCAATGAACTTTGTATCTGTTGTTAGCTTTTTTACCAGGTTCATGCCACCGCCTTCTGCAATGCGGATATGTTTGATAATTAGCGGCTCATCGGCACCGTTATTAGGTACAACGATTCTAACTCTTGCCGGCACTATACCAACTTCTGGTACAGTAAACAAACGTTCCCCATCGAGGTAAATTTTAGCCTGGTCATTTTTGTAGGATAAACATAAAAGGTGCGTTTGCCCGGAAGCCAAGCCAGCCTTGCTGAACTCATTCGGAAAACCATAAGTGCTTACGGTGCCTTCCCGGAAAAATTTTAATTCGGCTTGCCCGTAAGGATAATCATCGTTGTTGGCTTTTAGTAATTGTATGGCAACGCTATGACTGTTACGGTCATCATCCCAACCGGGATTGGATTGTTTAGGGAACGCATGAACTTCTAATTCAACAGTGAATTCTTTTGGTAGATAATCGGCTGTTTTCATCCTTGGCATAATGGCCCAGGTAGCGCTTCCTCCATCCCGGTCGCTTCTTTCTTTTGCAACCAGCACATTTATACCTTCAAACTGGTTAACTAAAAATTCGCCCTCTACTAATTTCCAATGCGATGGAAATTCTCCCACATCATCCTGGCTCCAGTCATCATCAAACAATACCTTATCACCCGGCACAAAATCATAGTTTTGGAATGTTGTAAAAGATGCAGTGCTGGTAGTATTCACTTCATTATTCGATGCAACAGGCGCTGTTGCCGGAGATAAATTGACAGCAGGTTTTGATATTGTTGCAGCCTCAGCTTTATCAAGCCCCCGGTCAATGGCCTTATCTGTTTTTTGATCTGCCCTTTGTTTGGCTTTGTCTTTTACTTTTCCCAATACACCCTGCGCATTGGCTGAAACTACCGGCAGGCAAAAGCCCATCGCTATAATTATTATTTTCATGGTTTATTTTTAAACAGTGATGCTGATGTTTTTGAGTGATTTATCTTCAGTTGAAATGATAAGTTGATAATTTCCTTCAGGCAGTTCACTCACATCAAGGTCTTCCATCACGCTGCCTTCTGTATTGATCATGATGATACTTTTGCTGAAAACCAACTGCCCGGCAGCGCTGTAAATTTTGTAATGAATTGTTTCATTTACCGGGATGCTGCAGGTGCCAATGGTGTTGCTGGTTACTTTTTTTAATTGTATAGCTACAGTTGTTTGCATACAGTTGCTTTTTCCGCATCAAAAATTGGAATTTGCTGCAAGCGCTTTGCTGCAAACAAATAACTGGTAGTGTTGAAGTAATAAGTGGTAGGGGAGAAGTTATTTTTTAGAGATGTAGGCTGAGAGCATTTCCATGAAGCCTTGTTTTTTTCTGCGGCTTACTTCCAGTTCGGTACCATTGTTCATGTGTACACTTCCGCCTTCTCCTTTGATGTATTTTACCACATGTTTTAAATTGATGAGGTAAGAATGATGAATGCGGAAAAAGAAATTTTCATCCAGTAATTCTTCAAATTCTTTCAATGTTTTACTGGCAACTATTTTTTTATCGTTGTTTAGGAAAACCGCTGTGGAACTGCCTTTTGCTTCAAAATAAAGAATGTTATCCTGCTCTATCAATTCGATGCTGCTTAAAGAGGCAATGGCAATTTTATTAAATCCTTTGCCTTGGTGAACAGATGACCGTAAAAGATTATCAACGATTTTTTTCCCGGGAGAAACAGTGGCAGATAGTAATTTTTCAATGGTTTGTTTTAGTTCATCCAGGTCGATCGGCTTTAATAAATAATCAAATGCATTGAATTTGATCGCCTTTAGTGAATAATGATTGTGCGCTGAAACAAATACAACTTTAAAATCAACCTGCTTCACTTCACGCAGCAGGTCGAACCCGCTCTTGCCGGGCATTTCAACATCTAAAAAAATAACATCCGGTT
>CAXTPJ010000129.1:0-7598 GCA_964245855.1 uncultured Ferruginibacter sp.
GTGTGCCATCGGCATTGTACAACGGCAGGTAAGTTGGGTGATGCAAGGCTGCCAGTAAATGTCCGGCCTGCTGTCCTGCACCGCCCCTTACTTGTTGGCGGAACGAACGGTACACGCCATTGCTCGAACTGAACGTAACCCTGGAAGAAAGTTTTGCATCAAAATTAAATTTGGCGCTTTCCCTTTCAAACCTTGCCGGTTTTAAAATACCTTCCTGGTTGGTGTAGCCAACACCCACATCGTAACGGATCTTGTCGCTGCCACCCAGTACGTTAAAGTCATAGGTTTTTATTTGCGCTGTGCGGAACACCCGGCTCAGACGGTCGTAGGTTTGCTGGTCTTCCGGATTGCCACGACCAGCTACACCATTGATGACTTCACTTACCGGCCGGAAAGGCCTGTTGGCGTAGGTTTGATTAAGGCTTGGCCGGTCGATGCCAGAGTTGATCCATTGTTCATTAACAATGGTAGCATGTTCCGGGCCCGTGGTTAATTTCCACATCCTGCCCGGATCAGCCTTTTGCCAGCCGTTGGAAACATCCAGTGTGTACTTAGGCTTCGGGGTATTGTATTCGCCCCTTTTAGTGGTAACAAGCACCACACCATTCGATCCCCTGGAGCCATAGATCGCAATGGCGCTGGCATCTTTCAGCACTTCAATGCTTTCAATGTCTGCCGGATTGATATCTGCTAACGGCGAAGTTTTTTTACTGCCCAGGTCGATGGTTGCCAATGAAACATTGTTTACTAACACGCCATCAATTACATATAACGGATCGTTGCTGGCATTGATGGATGCAGTACCACGTATCTGTACTTTCACGCTTTCCCCCGGCGTGCCGGAAAAAGTATTGATCTGCACACCGGCGGCTTTTCCCTGCAACTGTGCATCAAAACTGGCCACAGGTATGTGCTTTGTTTCCTGTGTTTTTATTTTCGTGATAGCACCCACCACGCTTTTGCGGCTTTGTGATCCGTAGCCCACCAGCACTACCTCTTCCATTTCTTTGGGCTGCGATTTCAGCAATATTTGTATGCTGCCTTCATTGGCTGTTGTTTCAATGGTTTCGTAACCAACAGATGAAATAACCAGTGTGTATGGAAATTTTTGTCCTGTTTTAAATTCAAATTCACCTTTGTTACCGGCTACCACTTCATGTGTAGTGCCCTTTATTTTTACTACCGCACCAGCTACAGGTATTTGTGTTTTGTCGTCGAGTATATGGCCAGTTAAAGTAGAATTGATGGTTGGTGTAATGCCGGATTGGGCTAACCCGAGCAACGGTGTAAACAATACCAGGACAAGTATATGTTTCAATGTGTATTTTTTCATTGCAGTTAAATTTTTAGTTGCAGGTGACTGCATTCAGTCGAACAGACTGAATGAATAAGCTTTTTAGTAAATGCCCCGCAGCAACTGCTAACACTATGCAGTGGCCAACCACCGGCCAAACATAGTACACACAGTTGCTACGGAACCTTTATTAAGGATCTGAGAAATATTTACGAATAGTTATCTGGAGATTTAAATGCTGATCAACAACAGCAACAGGAATTTGCAGCAGAACACATTATGTAAGTACCCACCATGGCAGCGTGCTGCCATTTGTTTGCAGAAAGTTTCATTGTAACTAAGTTTTACAAGACTGATAAATAAGTACCGTGCTGGTGGTTAACAGCGATACCATTGCGTGTTAATAGAATGTTTTAATAGTCTACTAATTTGGTAGACAAAATTATTGTCTTTATAACAAACGACCAAAAAAATATTGGATTGATTTTTTTGATGAAGGAAATGATGAACTTTTAATGGATATTGATTGCTGAAAAAATGAAATTGTCTGAGGGAAATTATTGACTTTGTTATCAGCTTCAGTAATACTATTGAACTTCATTGGCGTCGCACTCTTGTGCTTTGGTATTGCTATTCAGCTATTACAAACCGCATAAAAGTCCTTCTACATAACTGTATGTAACCAATCTACGCCGGATAGCAGTGAAAACCAGGTGAGGCTTGTGTGCTGGCTTTGTGCCGTAGTTGTAATGGATAGCCGGGCTGCCGTTGCGAGGATTGTTGGTTTTGATCGTACAGAGAAATATTGTTACCCAATACCATTCGGTTGAATATTTTTAATTGCAAACCAAATGAAATAAATTGCCGCTGATGAACAAGCTAATTACTTTAATGGTGGCGCTGTGCAGTGTTGTTGTACTGCATGCACAAACAAAACAAACCGAAAATATTAACCGGGTATGGGGTGGTTATTTTAACCAGACAAGGTTAAGCGATAAATGGGGTATATGGGCAGAAGCACAGTTGCGTTCGAAGGAAAATTTTTTTGATAATCTTTCAACAAGTATGCTGCGGGTTGGGCTGACTTATTATGTAAGGGATGCTACTAAACTAACAGCGGGCTATGCTTTTGTAAATGAATTTCCGGGAAACAACCATCAAAACATTTCTGTGCCGGAACACCGCATTTGGCAGCAGGTGCAATGGCATACAAAATATGGCAAGAAGCGAATGATGCAGTGGCTGCGGCTGGAGGAACGTTACCGGCATAAAATTTTAAACAACGATTCGCTGGCAGACGGCTACAATTTTAATTACCGTATCCGCTATAATTTATGGTACGAAATACCTTTTGTGAAAAATGGTACCGAGCCGGGAAGCTGGTCGGTTTTATTGAATGATGAAGTGCATATTAATTTCGGTAAACAGATCGTACATAATTATTTTGACCAGAACCGTTTTTTTGTCGGGTTTAAATACCAGGTAAACCCGCAGAGCAATTTGCAGTTTGGATACATGTATTTGTTTCAGCAACTGGCAGCAGGCAACCGTTTCAGGGCCTTGCATGTACCAAGGTTATCGTACTTTCAAAATTTTGACCTGCGCAAAAAGAAGCCCTGATTTTTTGCCTACTAAATATTACTTTCGCAGCAATTAAATGATCTAAAAAAAGAAATAATATGAGTGAAGTAAAACTTACTACAGGTGAAATTCATACAAGAAAAGGCGTGATGAAGTTTGAATTGTATGATGACGCCGCACCGATTGCCGTTGCCAATTTTAAAAAACTGATTGGCCAGGGATTTTATGACGGGCTTACTTTTCACCGGGTAATTCCCAACTTTATGATACAGGGCGGTTGCCCCGATGGAACGGGTGCCGGCGGGCCTGGTTACAGTATTCAATGCGAAACGAAAGGAGATAAACAATACCACGACCGGGGCGTACTATCCATGGCGCACCGTGGCCCAAACACCGGTGGCTCACAATTCTTTATTTGTCATAGCCGTGCCAACACCAGTCATTTAGATGGTGTGCATACCTGTTTTGGTAAAGTAACGGAAGGACTGGATGTGGTGGATGATATCAGGGGAGGAGATGTAATGGAAAAAGTGATCCTTACTTAGTTTTCAATGATAATTTGTAAAAAAATCCCGGTTGCTTTTTTTGCAGCCGGGATTTTTGTTTGCCTTGTTGACATTGCAATCAGCAACAACATTTTTCCGGGTAACTGTTTGGCTGGCTAATTACTGTTCAGTCAATACACCTTTTTTTAAGAGGGTGATTTAACGGTTTTTTGGTAATAATTTCACGGTATTTGGCTTTTCTGTTTGTGCATTCAAAAGTTGAGGGTAGCTTGATTTTATTATTTACCTTAAACTATTAAAACATGCCACAAATCACCACCAAATGGAACACACCAGGCAAAATCCTTGATGCAAATACCTCCGGCCAATTGCCTGTTCCTCCTGCCGACCCAATTATAGATGGAACTGTTCCGGTAACAGAAACAGGTACCAGTTTTTCATTTCCAAGTGCATCCAATCCAACTAAAGCAGGTGTACCTGTTGATGCAAATCTTGGTGTTTACCTGATTAAAAAGCTTTTTAAAAGCTTTGCTGATATTATCAATGGTCCGGCCAGTCTGAGTGAAAATGAAAAATATTTGCTTGATTTATTCTTACATTCACGGGCAATAACAATAGATAAAAATTCATTGCTTAAAACAATCAGTCAGCCCGGCTGCGAAGGAATAAGGTTTTATTTATGTGCAAAGCCTAATATTAACGAAGCCCCCGGAGAGCCTAAACAATTTTTATCTTTGGTTACTGCCGGAATTGATATTGATGGAAAAGACCTGGGTTATGAATTCAAGAGCCAAACCAATACTGAGGTGGCAAATGATGTTTTTAAAGTAGATACTATATCACTATTGAGTGAATTTGCTGCACCACCACCGGCGGGAGTTTTTGCAGGTGAAGAAGCCAATGCAACTTACCCGTTAGGATCTTATGGCTGGGGACAAATCTAATAGTGAGTGATGAGCAGGTAGGTGCAGGCTGTTACAGAAGATAAAAATGATAATAATTTTATTTAATCATTGTTGATACATACAACAGTACTACTTGTTTATGTTGACATCACTTTTTTGGATTGTTTATCACAGTCTTATTATTTTTTCGGTAGTATTATCTTTTATGGCCGTGTACAATGGCCATAAAAGATATTTGTGTTTATTACTGGTGTTGGTGTTTACCGAAATGGTAGAGGCATATGTGTATGTTGCGATATTAAAAGGGGCTAAGTTTTCATGGTTGTACCACCTTTTTGTTCCTGTCGAATACGTTCTTCTTGCCTTGTATTTCCGCCTGGCAATTAAAATACCGGTAGTAAAAAAAATACTTGTTTTTTCCATCCCCATTTTTACGGTAACAAGCCTGTTAATTTCATGGCAACTATACCATTTCAAAAGTTTTCCCGGGGTTAATATCACCACAGAAGGATTCCTGCTTTTTATTTCCTGCGTGATTTTATTATTCAACCTGGATGTTACCAATGAAGAGAGCATCCGTTTCAATCCAGACGTTTGGATTTCCATCGGTATATTGATGTTTGAAGGAGGCACTTTTTTTTACAATTGCGTTTATACAAGGCTGTTAGTACTGGATCCTAAGGCAGCACTCCGGCTTTTTGGATTGATCAATAAACCATTGAACCTTTGTTTATACACCCTTATTAATATTGGATTGTTATGTTTGCTACAAAAGAGGAAATATATTACGCAGTAGTTTTTACTACTGCGTTTGTTTTTTTATTGATCGGCATCATCATTTATGCCCTGCTGCTTTACCTGAAGCGAAAGCGCAATCACCTGATGGACCAGGCGACTTTTAAAAATACGCTCCTGTCATCTCAGTTGGAAATAAGGGAACAAACCCTTCAATACATTGGTAAAGAACTGCACGATAACCTGGGGCAGGTAGCCAGCCTGCTAAAAATAAACCTGAATACCATTCAACTGGATAACCCGGAAAAGGCACAGGAAAAAATTGACAACACAAAAGAACTGACCAAACAACTCATCCTGGATATAAAATCTTTGTCGGTAAGTCTTGGTGGCGACCGCATCATCCAAAAAGGTTTGTTAAAAGCCATTGAAACAGAGATCGAACACCTGAATAAAACCGGACAATTTACGGCCATCCTTGCTGTAGAAGGGGAGATACCTGTAATTGATAACGATACCTCGGTAATACTTTTCAGGATGGTGCAGGAATCGTTGAATAATATGGTAAAACACAGCAATGCAAAGCACATTAATGTGGAAGCCGATGGTAAAGGAAATTTATTTACATTAGCGGTAACTGATGATGGAGATGGTTTTGATGTTGCTGAGGAAATGAACAGTGGGGGAGCAGGTTTGCATAACCTGCACAACAGGGCCAGCCTCATAAAAGCCAAACTTGATATCAGCAGCGCAATCGGAAAAGGTACCCGTATCTCGATTGCTTATACCGGTAAATAAAATACTATGCCCGAAAAATATATTACCAGGCTGGCACTGGTAGAAGATCATAAACTCTTTCGCAAAGGGTTGCTGTCCCTCATTGAAATTGTAGGAAAAAATTTTGAAGTGATATTTGAAGCTGATGACGGATTGGACATGCAGCGCAAGCTTAAAAAGAACAATCTGCCCGATATCATCCTCATGGACATCAATATGCCGGGCATGGATGGCTTTTCATCCGTTGCCTGGTTGCGTAAAAATTATCCGCAGATCAAAATATTGGTAGTAAGTATGATTGAAAATGAAGAGAGTATTGTGAGGATGCTGAAATTGGGCGTACAGGGGTATTTAAGCAAAGATGTAGAACCAAAAGATTTGGGTGAAGCGCTGAATGCCATCATGAACAAAGGGTTTTATTACACAGATTTTATAACCGGCAAGCTGGTTCATTCGCTGCAGCATGAAAATGAAGATACGGATTTTAAGCAGGCAGACCTGCACCAGATGTCCGATAAAGAAATGCTTTTTTTAGAACTGGCCTGCACCGATATCACCTACAATGAAATTGCCGCCAGGATGCACCTTAGTCCCAGGACAATTGACGGTTACCGGGATGCAGTGTTTGAGAAACTAAAAGTGAAAAGCAGGATAGGAATGATTTTGTACGCAGTAAAATTTAACCTGGTGCAATTGTAAATTCCGGTTACCGGTTGTTTGTTTTAATAATTTTATCTTACTTGTATTTACACAGAAATCATTTTCTCTTTGTTGCTTGTTTCAATGGCTATTGTTTTCTTTACGGATGAATTGCTCAATGAACTGCGAGGAAGTTTTGCGGCTGAATGAGCAACTGATTGATCTAACTACAGTTTAAACAGATGCTGCAATGTGTGGTAAATTAATAACGCTCCTGCTTTTTGCATTCTCCTTTTGCAATGCACAAACCAATCCAAATAAAAGAACCATACTTTTTGTTGGCGCCCATCCGGATGATGAAACAGCAATCAGTGAAGTGTTGAATAAATATGCAAGGCTTGGCAACAAAGTCTTTGTCATCATTGCAACCAATGGTAAAGATGGTACAAGGGTAACAAAAATTCCGGCAGGCGATTCACTCGGAAACCTGAGAAAAGCAGAATCAATATGTGGCTGTAAAATGCTGGGTTTGCAACCTCCCATTTTCTTTAATATAGAAAGATTGGATACTAAAATTGGAACAGGCAAATATTTTAAAGAGCACCAGCGGTTCATGGACTCATTAAAGGTGCAGATACCTTCCATCAACCCTGATATCATCATCACTGCCGGGCCGGATGGCGATACACATCATTCCGAACACATTGTTGTTGGGGCAACCGTAACCGAATTGTTGCTTGCAGAGGGATGGATAGAGAAATATCCATTATATCATTTTGCCTGGAAAAAAGGAGTAGTATCGGTAGATCCCGGAGGCTATGTGCATGATAAGTATTACAACGTAAAAATCATGTTTACAGCAGAAGATGAAAGCAAAGCCATACAGGCCATGAAATGCTACGTAACACAGTACACTGATGAGGAAATGAAAGAAGAAGCGGCTAATAAATTAAAGGATTTATCCAATACCATTTATTTCAGAAGGTTTGTTGTAAAAAAAGGATTGCAATATGATTTTTGAAACGTCATTAAATTCTGGTAAGGGATTTTGCATTGCCACATCTCAATCATCTATGTTAGCAATATAGCTTCCTAATCAATCTTACTAAATAAAATAAAAATCGTCAGCCCTGCTTTGCATAGCTTTGCAGCACATGAAAA
>CAXTPJ010000130.1:0-7595 GCA_964245855.1 uncultured Ferruginibacter sp.
TTTGAATTCAATTAAACCTAATCGCATAGCATGACTTGCCATACGAGTAATAATGTCTGACATAGGTTCATTTTTAATTCTAAAGAGAAATTTGGTATATCGGTTTTCTATATCATGAAAATCAATTGCTTTCAAAAGTCTAAAATTTAATACCAGTCGGTAATTAATTTTGTTAAAGACGAATTCAGGAATTTCACTATAAAAAGATTCTTCCGTTTTCAATCTATCTGCCATATCACTTGGAAATAAAATACCGGAAACAATTCTATTTTTCAACCACTTTCTTTGAGCATAATCACAATTTGGCGATACTTCTAATTCGATAAATTTTATACTATTTAAAATTACATTTGATATTTCGTAAGTTTTTTTACCTTTATTTTTCTCAAGAAATTTTATTTTAAAATAAGTTTCAGAAAGCAATTTTCTTTTTCTCCCTGCCGGTACCTGTACTTCGTAAAGGAATCCTGGCTGGATTCTATTAGGTTTAAAAGTGTCAATATTTAATCTTGAATTTAAGTTGAAAGGTATTTCTTTATATTTCTCAACCATTTTTTTTGCTATCACTTTTTGAGGGTCATTGCCAACCCCTAAAATTTCTTTTAAACTCTTAAAATCCTTTCCTTTTTGTACATTGTCAATCCACAGTTGAAAATGCAAAAAGTCTTTCCACGCAATTTTATAAAAAACCCCACCTTCATTTACTGCATATCCAGAATCTTTGAATTTTGCATAGTCTCGGTCACTAATAAGAATGCTTTGAGAAACACTACTATTAAGTAAATCAATAAAGGCAGAATTTAATGTTCTTAATGCGGCAACTACAAATTCCCTTTTATTTAATTCGCTGATATTTTGTCCGACTTGAGATTCAGCAAAACGAGCTAAAATATTCCTGAAATTAAAATCCCATTGAGCGTTTCTTTCATGAACAGAACTAATCTTAGAAATAATATTTGTTGCAGCATTTGAAACTATTTTTTCCCATTTAATTAAAAGTTCAAATGCTTGATAATTTTTTAGCTCATTTTTTATTCTATTTGAAATTTTTATTAGGGTAGCTTTATCACATGATTTATCTTCACTCGAAGGAATTATTTCCTGTATTTTTTTTATGATAAATCTTCTGTCAATCTCTTCAAATCTTGTTTCTAATTCAGCATTAATAGAATCAAAATCAATTCCTTCTTTTATAGATGTTTTAAAGTAATCATTCTTATTTAAACGTAAGAAAGCTATAGGTTTTTTTTGAAATCCAGGGGCCTCGACCAATTCTTGTAAAACATTTGCATACAAATCTACTTTGCCACTCCAGACTATTAATACATAAGGACCGTTTTCATCCGGAATTAGGTGATTAAAATGTTCTATTAAAAGTGATCCATATTGTTGTGCATTTAGAGCAGGTTTGAGTTGCAAATCTGTAAAAATAATTCTTACCTTATCCAAGCTAACTTTATTTCCTTGATTATCTTTCGGTAATGAAGTAATATCTCCATTAAAATAAATTGAAGAGAATCCATTAAGCGACAAAATATCTATTAACGGTTTAGCATCATTATACACATCATCAATTATAACAATCGATCCATCTTTCGGAAGTAATAAGTCCATATTTATTTTTTAAAAGCTAGAATTATTTTTGCTCCTTTTTGAAACTCTTCTGGCATTTCAATATCCCCTTTCTGAGGAAAAATCAATTTCCCTTTCAATCCAATCATCATTACCTCTACTAAATGAAGACCTAGCCCCATACCCTCAGGTTTGTCAGAAATGAATGGCTTTATTGCATCCCCAGTAGCAATACTAAATCCAGGACCGTTATCTGCGATTAAAACTGAAATGTAGCCTTCTTCATAATCATTCAATATATCGAAATATATTTTTTTATCTTTTCTATTTGCATAAGTCATCCACCATATCGAATTATCCACCATATTCATTATTGAGCTGATGAAAAGATTTGTAACACAGGTTATCGAAGTATTTAGATTAACGTTTTTCTTGTATCCTGCAATAAGTGATATTTTATGGGCTTTTATCCGGAATTGGACATTTGAAATTCCTCTGTCTAATAAAAGAATTAAATCTTCTTTCGATTTGGCACTTTTTTTAACCACAGAAGCATAGTCATTAACTGTTTTGTCTAAAGTTTTAATTAGATCTTTAAGGTGTTTATTGGTGTGTATCTGATCAGATGCTTTTACAAGTTCATCTATTATTTTCTCTACCTCATGAATTACAATACTTAAACTTAAGCCAGCCGAAGAACTTCTCGTATATATATCAACAATTGTTTTGTAGTCGGTTTCAATACCTGTAATTGTTTTAAGTATTTCATCTCTAGGATTTCCCTTAGGAACGACTTCATTAATTTTATCTTTTAAAAATTTAAGTCTGCCTATAACTGGCTCTGAAACAGAGGTTGCACCTAGTAATTTTCTAAGTTTATCCTTGTCGATATTTCTGAGAGTCAATACTTTTTCAACAAAGAAATTCACGGCATCTTGAAATGCTTCGTACACATTGTCTTCGATAAATCCTTCTCTATTTGTTTTTTCACATAGATCAATACTTTTTAATCTATCTAATTGCACAGCAGCAATTATCAAATTGTTGCTAATGGTTTCCCCAGGACGATTAACTCTTTTAATGTCTAGTTTTAACCAGTCATTATCTGTCTCCCCATAATTGTAAATGCGAATTCCATCTCTGTAAACTCTTACCCCTCCATTTAAATCTAAATATGTCTTAAAACCTTCTTTGTCTGTCACACCGTAATTCAAAATTTTGGGTTCCCTGTCGAAAATCAAAATCTTAATCAAAATCGGTCCTATTTTATACTTGCCAATATTTATATCTACCTGCTTTTTCTTTTTTGTTACCTCATCTTTCACCGTTTTTACCATCTTGATATTTTTCAGCGTTTCCTTTCGTTCGCTGATTTGCTTCATAGTTTCCCAAGGTGTAAATTCATAAATCAATTTTGTAATGGCATCCTTATTAATTATTCCTTCAATTTTATATAAAGCATACTCCTTTATATCATCAAATCTTATTAATCCTTTTAACCAATCTTGATTATCAAGTTTGAAGACAACATTAAAAGAATCTAAAGTTGTAAAGGGAGAGTTCAAAGATGTGGATGCCCTATATAAATCTCTAACCGCATTTCTAGTCCAGGGCTTTCTTAAGTTTGTAATTTTAATAAATGTTCCAGACTTCCCTTTTGTAAAATACTCAGGAGTGGTTCTTTCTTCCAACTGTATTTTTATCTTATCAAGGGTTATATCTTTTTCAAACTCCTTCCAATCAATTTTTAAAGAAATTTCTTTATCATTTCCAGTTTTACTAATAAGCTGTATGTAGTTGCCCAATTTATGCACACCAAATCGCCCAATTCCTTTTTCGCCAATTGGAACTCTCTTGCCTTTTGTTCTTGTTTTTATTGATGTAACTATTTTATACTTAAAATCACTCCCCGGCTGCATCCACACTTTCTTAATAATTTCAGCGTTCATCCCAATACCATCATCCTCAATTATTATTTCCCCCTCTAATGCTTTGTCGACCATCTTCATTGTAACAGTTACTTTAGAGGCATATGCATCATAAGAATTTTTTATTAATTCAAGTAGAGCCACACTTTCATTTCTGATTAATTGATCCCCTAGTTGTAATAATAATCTTGCCTTAGGTTGAAAGTTTATTTTTTCATTCATTTAGTAGTTGCTTTATTTTTTCAGCGATCTTAAAACCCATCATGGGAGGAACAGCATTGCCAATTTGTTTAAATGCAGCAGTCCGATTTTTCTCTTCCGCTTCCCCTTCGAAATAAAAGTTGTCAGGAAAAGACTGTATCCTGGCAGCCTCCCTTACTGATATAGAACGTAGTTGTTTCTTATCCGGATGAATAAAATGATGCCCATCCTTCGCAATATGAGCGATCAATGTATGCGGTATTTTATCTACTACTTTAAATCTATCGAGAAAATCTTTTATATTCTTTTGTGTGCGTTGCTTCTCAGGAATTTCATCATTTTTTAACCTCTTACCATCTTTATCGAGTTTATTTATTGCCATTTTATAAATAGCAAGATCCTGATTATTATGTGGTCTTGTTATATGCTGTGATACGAACTTATTATCGTTTCTTATACCAGCATTACTAAGATATTCATTGACCGGATTGGAGTAATATTGTAATCGTTTAGTTTCACCAGGATTCACTGGAGGAAGATCGGAAAAGATATCATCTCTACTCCATGAATGTTTAAGCTTTTCAAAATCAGGATATTTGAATTCGATATCTTCCTTCCATCCTATAATTACAATCCGCTTTCTATTTTGTATCACTCCAAAATCATAAGAGTTTAGTAATCTCTCATCTATCTCATATCCAATACGCTTGAAATATTTTTTAAGGTTTCTGTAATGCTTTCCTCCATCAGAAGTTTTCAATCCCGGCACATTTTCAAATACAAAGAGTTTAGGAGAATATTTTTTCAAAAACCTTCCATATTGAATGTATAGTTTTTTTCTTTCATCTTCAGGCCTATGTTTTAATGCTGCCCTGCCTATATAAGAATAAGCCTGACAGGGAGGTCCGCCAACAATCAGATCAACTGTTCTGTTATTTTTTAGCTGATCAATTAATTTGAAAATTTTTTTATTGTCATTTCCGATGGCAGCATTGATTACAGAATTATTTAAATGTTCAGGTAATTGGTCATGGAGTTTTTTTCGATCAATTTCACCTTTTAAATAAGAATTATATTCATCGATCCTGCCGGATTCTTTTAAAAAATGATATGCAACTCTTGTTTTAATAGTGAGGCAAGCAGACATGTCTAATTCTACATGAGCAATCGGGTTGAAGCCAGCCTTTTTAAACCCTTCTGATAAACCACCGGCACCTGCAAAAAGGTCAATAAAATTCATATCCGCTAAAATATATACTATTTCAACGAAAAAACTCTTTTATATGAAATTTTTAAAAGTTGTATCAGTACACTCAACTTTCTTAAAGACAATTTTAACCACTATATTACTTTTTCACCAAACTAAAAAAGCCATCACGCTCTACAACGTGATGGCTTTTCTATAAAAAAGAATCAAATTATAATTTCACAAAACGCAACGTTGTCCTGTTTTCATTCGCCGCAGTTCCGGTAAGGTTGTACATACCGGAAGCAAGGTTAGCGCAATCTATTTTCACCAGGCTGCTGCCGGCAGGAATAGCTTGTTTAAACGTTTTAACCACACGGCCGCTGGCATCGCTGATGCTGGTTTCAATTACGGTTGCTTTAGCAGAAGTTACGCTCAACACAGTTTCTGATGCAACAGTAGTTGGATACAAACCAACAAACTCAAACCCGCTGGCGCCATTGATCACAACTACAACCGGTGAGTAAGAAATCTTTCCATCAATATCAATCATTTTAAGACGGTAGAAATTTTTGCCTTTCAATGGTTGCACATCGCTGAAGTTGAATGGTTCGCTGCACCTTGCCTGTGTTGCGCTGATATTATAGATAGAAGAAAAATTCCTTGCATCTGGCGACCTTTCAATTTCCATTACAATACTGGTAGAAAGGCAGGTCACTTTCCAGTTAAGGGCAATACTGCTGCTGGCTTTGTGGCCATTCAAATATTCAAACTTAACCGGCACCACACCAAAGCAGGAGCCGCCGTTCAATGGAGCATCGGTGGAAGAAATTTGCAACGGAGTTGTGCCGCCTGTTGGACTGCCTGTAACAACAGTGCCGGTTGGCCAGGTGCCATCAGCATCTGAGTTACAACCGATCACAGCGCCGGTCAATAAATTCATTTGTTGTATCAGCCTGGTACCATTGGCATTGCTGTTTGGTATAATGGTATTCCAGCTTCCTGTTGCCAAATCATAACCAGTAATAAAGCTGGTGCCCCATGTACCGGCAAAGGTTGGGTTTTCAGCCAAAGTAATGCTGGTTGGCCTTCCGGTAGCAGTGGTGTTATCCCACAATGCCACCAGGTTACCTGCAATAGCAGAAGAAGTTCCCTGAATAAAGGTTCCGTCATTGGCACCGCTGGTAGTGGCAAAAGCAAGCACAGTAATGGTTTGGTCTAATGCAAGGCGGTATTGTACGGCTGTACTTGCATCCGTTCCTACAACAATGGTTGGAAAGATGCTGTTGCCTGCGGTAAACCTTGCGTTACCGGTATTTACAAATCCAAAAGAACCGCTGAAACTGCCGGCTGCATTGGTGGTAAATTTACCGTAGTTGCCAGCAGACGTTAATGAAGGGCCTGAACTGTAAGCGTAGGTTACCGGCGATACAGTATAATCAAACAGGATAGAATTACCTGCCCCACCGTTAGCACCACCTAAATCAGTGCTGATACCGGCCTGGGTATAATACCGGTAAACGGTATTGGGAGCCAGGTTGGTAAGCCTTGCGTAATATAAAGTTGGTATACGGGTAGCCGTTCCTGAACCAGTATACAAAGGCACTGCCAGTCCGGTAAAGTTAACCTGCGTCAATACAGATGAAAGGCCGGTAGTAGAAGCCGATGCAGGGTTGCCCGTTGCCGGTGTAGTAAGATAATTGATAGTGCCTGTTCCTCCATTGTATTCATATACCGTAACAGTATAAGATGTTCCGGAAGCCAAACCGGTTACTGTAACCGGGCCGGTGCCTGTGCCGCTGTACACAACATAGTTGCCGCTGCCCAATGATGGGGCCGTAGCAATGGTGGTAGTAGCGGTAAAAGTGCGGGCATCCAGTGGATCAACCGCTGTGCCTGCAGTTGCGTGTATCACCACAATTCTGCCGGCGCCGTTGCCATTGGTCCAGTTAACAATAAGACTGGTATCTGTTGCACCCGTCAACAAAACGTTGGTGGCCTGTACGGTTGGTTCTGCTACCAGTACATTGCCCCTCATTACAACAGTGGTATCTGTTGCGCCGCCGCCGCTGGCAGTTACACTGCTGGTTACCGCACCCAAAGGAGCAGCAGCGCTGATGCGGGTGTACAAAGTAGTATTGGCAAGGGTGCCGCTGCTGTATGGAACGGTTACAGAAGTTCCGAAACCTGAACCGCTGCTGAGCGATACTTCAAAATTGGTGCTGGCTGAAGTAACCGTAATATTACCCGGTGCGCCGGTTAACCCTGATCCTGATAAACTGAATGTTTGAGCAGCAGAAGCTGTTCCTGAAACGGTTGTTAAACCGGTTGCAGGAGTTAAAGATAGTACCGGGCTGTTGCTGCATACATTGGCTGCAGTAGCGCTGTTGCGTGGGGCAACAGTACCCAGTTCAAAATCGCTGCTGTTATTATTGAGGTCAGTACAACCGTTTAGTTTTCTAAACATCGATTGTGCATTGGTAATACCGGTTGGTAAAAAAGGCGATGTTTCGGAGCAGGTAGCCCCGGAACCATAACCAAATACATCTACTACTAATGAATTAGAACAGGCAGTAGTGCCGTTCAGCGAATTGCTGTCTGATACCAGTGCCACTTTTCCGGTAGTGCCGGAAAGGTTAACCGAAGTATTGGTAAGGTCTGCTGTGGCCGGTAAGGCTACGCCATTGGCGCCGGTAGCAAGGGCTATC
>CAXTPJ010000131.1:0-7568 GCA_964245855.1 uncultured Ferruginibacter sp.
GGAAAAGAAATGCAGGAGTGCGGAAAAGTAAAAGAAACGTTCAAATAAAGTGTCGGCTAAAAAGAAAATAGTATCAATTACTGTACTGATAGTAATTGCCATCCAGTTTATCCAGCCTGCTCACAACAAAAGTGAGCAGGCTTCAATGGAGGATTTCATGAAAGTGTTTTCAGTACCAGAAAACATACAAATCGTTTTAGAAAATGCCTGTTACGATTGCCATAGTAACAATACGGTATATCCATGGTATTCTAATATCCAACCTGGAGCTTGGTTTATGTCGAGGCATATTACAGAGGGTAAAAAACTTTTGAACTTCAGTGAATTTGGAAGGCTTTCAAAACGCAGACAGGCAAGCAAATTAAAAGAGATTTCAAACCAGATTAAAGATAATGAGATGCCTCCCTGGTCTTATGAAATGATGCACAAAAAGGCAACGCTAACACCAGGGCAGAAGAAAATAATTATTGCTTGGATAAATAAAACGGCAGATAGTATTTCCAATCAGCAAACTGTTAGTTTGAATTAACCAAATGGCTGCGTGAATAAAGATTAATTATTACAAACTAAAAGGACAGCTTATGCAAACACAACACAATCATAAATCTCATGAGATGAATCATGGGAAAACAATGTATATAAAACTGGGGTTGATGACCTTATTATCCTTCGTTGCAATGTATATTTTAATGTATGCAATGGTTGATAGATTAAACAATGTATATTTTAATATCAATCAGTTTTATATGGCTGCTTTAATGACAATGCCAATGATCATTCTTGAATTATCTGTCATGAGCGTCATGTATAAAAATAAAAAGCTTAACGCTATACTAATTTCTTCGGGTGTGATTGGAATTGCCATTTTCTTCCTTTGTATTCATCAGCAAGCTGGTGTTGGGGATAAGCAATTCCTGAAGTCAATGATACCTCACCATGCAGCGGCAGTTCTTATGGTCGAAAAATCGAATGTTAGCGACCCGGAAATTAAAAAGCTGGCTGAAGGTATTATTATTTCACAGCAGCAGGAAATTGAGCAAATGAAAAAAAAGATAGAAGAACTTGAAAAATAACAGGCAATGCTAAGGTAAAAAATTAAAGCTACGCCTTAAATTAATAAAATGAAGCGATACACTTGTCCTATGCACCCGCAGGTGCTGAAAGATGAACCTGGCACATGCCCGCTCTGCGGCATGGCACTTGTTTCGCTGGCTGGTGAAATGCATAGCGATACGAACCATGATCAATCTTCTCATCAGAAACACAACTCGAAGGAGTATGATAAACATGCCGGACACCATACCACTGATTTTCTAAAGCGTTTTTGGATATGCGGTATCCTTACTGCACCCGTATTGTTGTTATCCCATATGATACAAAGCTGGTTGGGATTTTCTTTTACTTTTTCCGGTGAACAACCCCTTTTGCTTGTTATCAGCAGCTTCATCTATTTATATGGCGGCATGCCATTTTTCAAAGGCATGTTCGGTGAAGTGAAGGCAAAAGCAACCGGTATGATGACATTGGTCGCACTGGCAATTACAGTCGCTTACGTTTATAGCGTATTAGTAGTATTTGGTTTGAAAGGGATGGATTTTTTTTGGGAACTGGTAACCCTTATTGACATCATGTTGCTTGGCCATTGGCTTGAAATGCGTTCACAAATGGCAGCCTCAAAGGCCTTGCAATCATTAGTAGCTTTGTTACCAAATGAAGTAAGCGTAGAGAGAAATGGGAAAGCAGAAAAAATCAAACTGGGAACTCTGCGAAACGATGACATTGTTATTATTAAACCCGGTGAGAAAATTCCTGCTGATGGGTTGGTGTTAGAAGGAAGAAGCTATGTAAACGAAAGCATGCTTACAGGTGAAAGTGTTCCCGTAAAAAAAGAAATCAATGCAAAAGTCATAGCCGGTTCAATAAACGGAGACGGAGCTATAAAAGTAAAAGCAACAGGTGTAGGGAAAGACAGCTATTTGAATAAGGTTATCAATTTAGTGCAGGACGCCCAGGCTTCTAAATCAAATACACAAACCCTTGCTGATAAAGTTGCTAAGTGGCTAACTCTAATCGCAATCGCAACCGGGATTCTTACTTTTAGTTATTGGTACTTTACAAACGGCGATATTGCTTTTGCGCTGGAGCGCATGGTTACCGTTATGGTTACAGCCTGCCCCCATGCATTAGGTGTAGCAATCCCGTTGGTCGTAGCAATATCTACAACTGTTTCTGCAACCAACGGCTTGCTCATAAGAAACCGAACGGCATTTGAACAAACACGCAAAATTTCTACTGTCATATTTGATAAAACGGGAACGCTTACAAAAGGCTCACATACGGTACAACAAATTATATCGCTTTCTTCCGGTTATAACGCTGATGAAATTCTTCAATACGCAGCTGCAGTTCAACAAAATTCAGAACATCACATTGCAAAAGGGGTAATGAAATCTTTACAGGAAAAGAGATTACAACTTTTTAGGTCAGAAGATTTTCAGTACATGCAGGGAATGGGTGTCTCAGGAAATGTAAATGGTAAATCTGTCATTGCTGCTGGTCCAAATTATTTTAGGGAGAAAAAATTACAACAACCCACCATTCCCAATGGAATAGACTTGGCAGCAGAAACTATAAATTTTGTTTTAATAAATGATGAGCCTGTTGGCATCATCACTCTTGCAGACGGTATTAGAGATGGTGCTTATGAAGCTGTATCATCCTTGCATGAAATGGGCATTAAATCTTTTCTGCTCACTGGAGATAATGAAAATGTAGCCGCCTCTGTAGCCGGAACATTACAAATGGATGGGGTGTTGGCAAATGTATTGCCACACCAGAAACAGGAAAAAATAAAAGAGTTTCAGGTTAAAGGGAATGTTGTAGCAATGACTGGTGATGGCGTGAATGATGCACCAGCTTTAGCGCAAGCTGATGTTGGTATTGCTGTCGGTTCAGGAACAGATGTAGCCGCAGAAACAGCGGACATTATTCTTGTAAACAGTGACCCGAGGGACATTGTTAAAATGATAAGCTTCGGCAAGCGCAGCTACGGCAAAATGATTCAAAATCTCATTTGGGCTGTGGGGTATAATGTAATAGCTATCCCTTTAGCAGCAGGAGTCCTGTATCCCCACTTTGTATTGAGCCCCGCTATGGGTGCCGTACTAATGAGTTTAAGCACAATCGTTGTGGCTTTCAACGCAACGCTTTTAAAAATAAATAAGTAAATATGAAAACATTAATAAAAACAATCGCACTTAACATCCTTCTTGTCTTCGCAAATTCAGTACAGTCACAGGATATGAAAGGCATGAACATGAATGATAAACCAAACAAGGAACAGCAGGTAAGTTACACCTGCCCTATGCACCCGGAAATACATTCTCCTAAACCAGGTAACTGCCCAAAATGCGGAATGAAACTGGTAAAAGAAAAAGTAAAAAAACCAACTCCAAAACCAGCACCGAAAAAACCAGTCCCCCCTGTACAAAGTGACACATCAAAGAAGGGTAACGATAACATGATGAATATGCATGACCATAACATGCCAATGCAAAAAGATACTGCTGAAAAACAAAGTGATGGCAGTGCAATGGAAATGGATGATATGGATAACATGCAAATGGCAAAGAAAAATCTAGGGAAAATAAAAACTATAAAAAGCAATGTGCCCCCACGTACAGTTCACTATGATTTATACATTACTGACACTGTTGTGACGTTCGGTAAAAAACCAAGAAGGGCCATAGCAGTAAATGGCCAGATACCAATGCCTACTCTCACGTTCACTGAAGGAGATACAGCGGAGGTAGTAGTGCACAATCAATTAAATGAGCCAACCGGCCTTCATTGGCACGGTTTGTTTCTACCCAATAAAGAAGATGGGGTACCATATCTAACACAAATGCCTATCCCTGCTCATTCAACTTATACATACCGTTTTCCAATTGTGCAGCACGGGACACATTGGTATCACAGCCATTTCAAATTGCAGGAGCAAATTGGTATGTATGGGGCATTCATCATGAATAAACGGGAAGAATGGGATATTCCAACCATACCTCTCGTGATAAGCGAATGGATTGATATGAAACCAAAAGAGGTAGACCGGAGCCTCCATGCAGCTACTGACTGGTTTGCCATTCAAAAAGGTAGTACGCAGAGCTATGCAGAAGCAATAAAAAAAGGGTGGTTCAAAACAAAAGTCACCAATGAATGGAAGCGAATGAATGCAATGGATTTGACGGATATATATTATGATAACTTTTTACTGAACGGAAAAAATCAAAATGAACAACCAAAGTTTAAAGCAGGAGATAAAGTCCGCCTTCGTGTAGCAAATGCCGGTGCATCCGACTATTTCTGGCTTTCATATGCGGGAGGAAAAATAACCGTTGTTGCAACAGACGGCAATGATGTTGAACCAGTTGAAGTTGACAGGTTACTCATCGCAGTGTCTGAAACCTATGATGTGGTTGTAACGATACCTGATAATAAAAGCTATGAATTTTTAGTAACACCGGAAGACCGGATAAAACATTCTTCGCTTTGGCTTGGTAGTGGAACTAAAATGCCGGCAACGAAAATGCAGCGCCCTAAATATTTTGCCGGGATGAGAATGATGAACCAGATGATGGATATGAGAGGCAATCTGGTTCAGATGGAAGGCATGAAGATGCAAAACCAAATGATGGACATGAATACAGTCATGTACCCCGAGATTACCGGCCCTGAAAACCCCGGCGATACGGAAACATCACAAACAATGAAATCTTCACAAATGAATATGGATCATAGCAACCATGATATGCAGGGTATGAATATGGCTGCTGATTCAGATAATGATATTGTTACACTTAACTACAATATGCTTCGTGCTACTGAAAAAACTACCCTTCCGGGCAGCCAATGGAAGGAATTGAAGTTTGATCTCACAGGCAATATGAATCGTTATGTATGGAGCCTTAATAACAAAGTGGTTTCAGAAGCAGACAAAATTTTAATTAAGAAAGGGGAAAACGTAAGGATAATACTCTACAACAATAGTATGATGCGCCACCCTATGCATCTTCACGGGCATGATTTCCGGGTCCTGAATAGCCAAGGCGATTACTCGCCTATGAAAAATATACTGGATATTATGCCGATGGAAAAAGACACCATCGAATTTGCCGCAACAGAGCCAGGTGGCGATTGGTTTTTTCATTGCCACATTCTTTATCACATGATGAGTGGCATGGGTAGGATACTCCGGTATGATAACAATCTTCCGAACCCGGAAATATCCAATCCCAAATTAGCGCAACGAAAGTTATTTGCTGACGATCGGATGTTCCATCCGATGGCAACTATCGGTATTGAAAGCAATGGAAGTGATGGGCAGTTTATGTTGGCCAATACCCGTTGGCGCTTCACGTCCCTCTGGCATCTTGGTTATCACGATATGCATGGCTACGAGAGCGAAACAATGATAGGCAGGTATCTTGGCCGTATGCAGTGGTGGTTCCCTTATATCGGTTACGATTATCACTATAAAATGGAAGGCGGCCCAAAAAATATTTTTGGCAGTGAGGAAAAGAATTGGTTTGGGCAAACAAGCAATAAACTTCATCGCAGCACTGTGGTAGCTGGTATCGCTTATACATTACCGATGCTTTTTACTGCTGATATGAGAATAGATGGCAATGCCAAATTACGTTTTCAACTCAGTAGGGAAGACATGCCTATCACAAACCGGCTGCGCTTCAATATGATGATCAATACAGATAAGGAGTACATGGCAGGCTTCAGGTATATACTTACAAAATATATCGGGCTTTCCACTCATTATGATAGTGATATGGGATTGGGCGCAGGATTAACGATTACCTATTAAACTTAAAGAGGTTACAAAAACCTTTTTTTGAAAAAATAAAGCCAGCATGCTTTTTAATTCATTTCACTTTTTTTTCTTTTTTATTATAGTTACCGCTGTATATTTTTTTATACAACATAAATCAAGGTGGGCATGGCTGCTTTTGGCAAGCTGCTATTTTTATATGGCTTTTGTGCCAGCGTACATACTCATTTTAGCCTTCACCATAATAGTCGATTACTACGCCGGGATTTTTATCGAAAAGACTACAGGCAAAAAAAGAAAGACTTACCTGATACTTAGTTTGATAACTAACATTGGAATTCTTTGCTTTTTTAAATACTTCAATTTTTTTAACGATAACCTCACTTCCCTATTGGGTTTTGTAAACGTTCAAAACCCTGTTCCTGCATTAAATATTTTGTTGCCAATTGGTCTTTCGTTCCACACATTCCAGGCAATGAGTTATACAATCGAAGTATACAGGGGGAACCAACGTGCTGAAAAACATTTTGGTATTTATGCGCTCTATGTAATGTTTTATCCGCAGTTGGTAGCGGGCCCAATTGAAAGGCCTCAAAACTTGCTGCATCAATTCAGGGAAAAGCATTCTTTTGATATCGACCGTCTATCGGCTGGGATTAAATTAATGGTTTGGGGCCTTTTTAAAAAAATCGTGATTGCAGACCGTTTGGCAATATATGTGAACAGCACGTATAATTATTATGATCAAAGCAGTGGCATTGCTTTGTTAATTGCAACATTCTTTTTTTCATTTCAGGTCTATTGTGATTTTTCCGGCTATTCTGATATTGCAATCGGTGCAGCCAAGGTAATGGGTTACGACTTAATGGCTAATTTCCAAAGGCCAAATTTCTCTCAAAGCACAGCTGAATTTTGGAAGCGGTGGCATATATCATTATCGACTTGGTTTAAGGATTATTTATATTTTCCTTTGGGAGGCAACAAGGTTGCCAAAGAAAGGCGCTATTTAAATCTGATGATTGTGTTTTTGATAAGTGGCCTTTGGCATGGAGCAAACTGGACGTTTGTAATATGGGGAGCTTTGAATGGCTTTTTTATAGTATTCGCAATAGTAACCAAACAAGCCCGTGAAAAAATATGGAGCCTGACAAGAATTCCAACAATGCCAAAACTTAATATTGGCATTAATATAATTACCACATTTTCTTTAATAACATTTTCGAGGATTTTTTTCCGGTCCCAAACATTAGACCAGGCCATAGCTGTAATAAAAAAGATTTTTACATTTAGTGGAAGCATAGCAAATGAAAGTGTTACGATGTTAGCATACTCTGTTTTTGCAATCGCCTTTCTCATCATTGCTGAATTCCAATTGGAATTTTTCCCGGGCAAATTCTCCATCGCCAGTCACAAATTTTTCTTTGTAAGGAATTGTTACTACGCCATACTCATTCTCCTAATCTTATTGGTTGGAGTATACGATGGGGGACAGTTTATATATTTTCAATTTTAGATAACCATGCAAAAAGTAAAACTTAAAACCTTGCTATTTAAAATCAGTATTTTTTTATTGACTGTATTTGCCGGTGATATTTTTTTCGGCAGCATATTAAAAAAATATTACAAAAGCCAGGAATGCGGAGACGGGCATTTAACAACTTTTGCAATTGAAAATGCAAACCCTCAAACTCTGATCCTCGGGTCATCCCGGGCTGTTAATATATTCGAC
>CAXTPJ010000132.1:0-7501 GCA_964245855.1 uncultured Ferruginibacter sp.
TTACTGCAATAAATTGTTGAAAAGTATCGGTAGTAAATGTGTTCATCTTGGAGCAGGCAAAATTAATTTAGCCTGCCTCAGGTGTTGTTACACAATTTATCTTTTTTGTTGCAAAATTTTTAGTGGTTGCTGATGCATTTTTAAAATGAATGATTTTGCTACCAGCATCAGTAATTCAATTGAGCATCGTTGCGTCGCTCTCTTGTACTTTGAATAGATATGGCAGCTTCGCCATTTCTATTTTGCGTGGTGTTTTTTATTTGCGGCACCTCAATAAAAAGCTTGTGAACTGTAAGAATTAACTATTATTAACATCATAAGAATACATCTTCAATCAAACAATTCTTCCGGGGTACTGATCACCGTGAGTGCTGCTTCCAGGCTGCTGTATAAAAATCCTTCCTGCATCATGTTGGTAATGTGTTGTAATAAAGCATTGTAAAATCCACCGGAGTTGAGTAAGTAGATCGGTTTGTCGTGAATGCTCAATTGGTTCCAGGTTAATATTTCAAATAACTCATCCATGGTGCCAAAACCACCGGGCAAAATAATTGCTGCATCTGCTCTTTCATACAATAACCTTTTACGGATATGCATATTTTCTACCACAATTATTTCGGTAATGCTGTCGTGCTGCTGCTCCCACTGGTTCAGCAACTCTGGAATAATACCGGTTACAGTACCGCCTTTTTCCAACACTGCATTGGCAACAGCGCCCATTAACCCACGGTTGCCGCCGCCATAAATGAGGCGGATATTGTTGGCGGCCAGTAAATGTCCCAACTGTTGTGCATGCGCTTCAAATATGGGGTTGTTGCCTGCTTTGCTGCCACAAAAAACTACGATTGATTTTGCTTCCATATTTTTACCAATTAATTATGGGCAAAGACACAAAGTTTTTTTCTATTTTCAATTTTAATTTACTGTAAAAGCCATTCAATGTCCCCACTCATTTTGTTCTCTTTTGTAATCGGGTATTTTCTTTTGTTGTTGCTGGTGGCCTGGTTTACCAGTAAAAATTCCAACAACGATTCTTTTTTTATCGGCAACCGAAACAGCAACTGGATGCTGGTTGCTTTTGGCATGATCGGTACTTCATTGAGTGGCGTTACGTTTGTAAGTGTACCGGGAACAGTGGGTGCTGCCGGGTTTCAATACTTTCAGGTGGTGATCGGATATTTTATTGGCTATTTGGTGGTGGCGTTTATCCTGTTGCCTATTTATTATAAACTCAACCTCACGTCCATTTATTTATACCTGCAAAAAAGGTTCGGGCCGGTATCTTATAAAACCGGCGCCTTGTTTTTTATTGTGTCAAGGGCATTAGGCGCCACTGCCCGTATGTTTTTGGTGGTTAACATACTGCAGATTTTTATCTTGGATAACATGCACATTCCTTTTTGGGCAACTGCTTTTATAATACTGCTGCTCATTTTACTATATACATTTGAGGGAGGGGTAAAAACAATTGTGTACACTGATACTTTGCAAACAACTTTTATGTTACTGGGACTGGTTGTTTGCATAGTTACTATCATGAATAAATTAGACCTCAACTTTTCTTCTGCCTTAAATTCTTTGAAAGAAAATAAATTATCAACGCTGTTCAATACCGATGTTAAGGCATCCGGCTTTTGGGGCAAACAAATTTTAGGTGGTGCCTTCATTACTATTGCCATGACGGGACTGGACCAGGAGATGATGCAGAAGAATATCAGTGTGCGTACGCTGCGGGATTCACAGAAAAACATGCTTACGCTGAGTACGATCCTGTTGTTTGTAAATTTTCTTTTTTTGCTCATGGGCGGCCTGCTGTATATCTATGCCGCACAAACAGGCAATCCCGTTAAAGGCGACGATCTTTTTCCATCCATTGCTTTGGGAGGAACTTTGTCGGTAGCTATTTCAGTGATATTTATTATAGGGCTGATATCTGCTTTGTTCCCGAGTGCTGATGGTGCATTAACGGCTTTAACTTCGTCTTTTTGCATTGATATTTTAGGTCTAAAAAAGAAAGAAAGCCTATCAGAAAAGCAGAAGAAAAATACCCGTCTTACCGTCCACTTAACTTTTGCTATCATTTTCTTTTTGCTCGTAATGTTATTCAAATGGATCGATGATAAATCGATCATTGATGTAATATTAAAAGTGGCTGGATATACTTATGGCCCTTTGCTGGGATTGTTTGCTTTTGGGATTTTAACGCACCGGAAAATAAATGATAAATATGCACTCGTAATTTGCCTGTTATCTCCGCTCATTGTTTTTGGCATTGATTTTTTAAACAACCCGGAATGGTTTGTAAAAAGATTCGGGCTGTCATCCGAAACCAACGATAGTTTAAAGTCGTTATCAGCTAATATTTTTGGGGGCTTTAAAATCGGTATCGAAATTTTAATCTTAAACGGACTGGTAACTTTTTTAGGGCTATTCTTAATTTCAAGTAAAGACAGTAAAAAAATACTGGTTGCAGAAAGCGCTGCTTAGATGTCTTGGGTGAGTCACCTTTTTAGGGTGGCTCACCCCGGAACCCGGTTTAAGCTTACAGTTATCGGAAAAAATATCATCATGGAATTAATCCACCCCCTTTCAGAAAATTATGTGGCTGCTTTTTCTTCGGAAGAAGATGCATGGTTGCAACAGGTGAACGACTACACCATGCAGCATCATCCGCATGCACACATGCTGAGCGGAAAAGTGCAGGGACAAATGCTGTCCATCATCAGCAGTTTGTTGCAACCAGCAAGAATTTTGGAAATTGGCACTTTCACCGGTTACAGTGCTTTGTGCCTGGCAAAAGGTTTATCTCCCGAAGGGAAATTATTTACCATAGAACTAAGAGAAGCAGATGCAGCGGTTGCGCAGGGTTATTTTAACCAGTCACCCTTTAAAAATCAATTGGTTTTGCTTACCGGTAACGCCAAGGAAGTTATCCCCACCCTGCAGGAAATGTGGGATATTGTATTTATTGATGCAGATAAAACAGGGTATATTGAATATTACGAATTAATTTTGCCGAAAGTAAAAAAGAACGGGTTAATTATTGCCGATAATATTTTATTTCACGGGCAGGTGCTGGAGGAGCAAATTGAAGGTAAGAGTGCCAGGGCTATCCATGCTTTTAACGAACATGTGAAGAACGATAATAGGGTAGAGCAGGTGTTGCTAACGGTTAGGGATGGTGTAAGTTTTATCAGGAAAAAATAATAACCCGGCCTTAATGGATCGCCGGTTGTTGGAAATCTTTTATTGAAGAAAAACTATGATCAAAAAACTATTCCCCATAGTTGCTTTGCTTGCCTGCAATATGATTGCGAGTGCCCAAAATTTAACGCCCACCCAATACATTGAACAGTATAAAGACCTGGCCATAAGAGAAATGAAACGCATGGGTGTTCCTGCTTCCATCACTTTAGCGCAAGGCTTGTTGGAAACGGAAAGCGGCAACAGCGAACTGCTTAAAAAATCAAACAACCATTTTGGTATAAAATGCAAAAGTACCTGGAGCGGTGGCGGCGTTAGCCATGATGATGATGCTTTGGGTGAATGTTTTCGCACTTATAAAAATGCAGAAGAATCTTACCGTGACCACAGTAATTTTTTAAGGGGCAACGCCCGTTATGCAGAATTGTTTACGCTGGATCCATCTGATTATAAAGCATGGGCAAAAGGATTGAAAAAGGCAGGTTATGCAACGAACCCAAAATACCCGGATATTTTGATCAGGCACATTGAGCAGTACAACCTGCAGCAATATTCATTGGAAGCTGCGGATGATGTGCCAAAGTTTGACAAAAGTTTGTTTGAAGATGATAAAGAAGTGTCTTTTGTGTACAAAGAAGATTCAACCATTGCTATCAATGAAGCGGTAGAAAGTGGCGAAGACAAGATCAGTTACATCAACAAGATAAAATGTGTGATGGCGCCCAAAGGTACGTCGCTGCTGGCGATTGCTACCCGCAATAACATTCAGTTGGCCAAATTGCTGCAATACAATGATATGGATGCGGATGGGATCCTGGCTAAAGACCAGCCGGTTTTTCTGCAGAAGAAAGCTGCCATGGCAACAGACGCTTTTTACGTAACAAAAAAGGGAGAATCTTTATTGGATGTAGCGCAACAGAAAGGTATTCAACTGGAATCGTTGCTGGAATATAATAACCTGCCGAAAGGATTGGCAATACCACAAGGTACCAGGCTAAACCTGCACCCGGTGGAAGCGGTTACCATTAACTACCCGGGGAAAAAAACGGAGCAACCAACTGCAACACCGGCTGCGACCAATCCACCTGCCGGTGCAAAAATTCATGAAGTGCAGCCGAAAGAAGGTTTATATGGCATATCAAAAAAATATGGCGTAACCATTCAGCAGATAAAAGAGTGGAACCATTTGGAATCGGATAATTTGAGTATCGGGCAGCAGTTGATTGTAGGAAAGTAGTTTAGTGGATAATTGATAATTGGTTAAGTGATAATGAGTGTTATCCGGTTAAAGCAATATCACGTAAAGTAACAAAAGAAGCAAAGAAGATGATGGCTTAGATTTTCAGTTAGGAAGTCAATCAAATAAGTTTGATTGGTTTACATAAGCAGATAAAAAAGCTGCCATGAAAAACTGCATTTGAACGGAGCGTCGCCAATGTCGGCGCAATGAAAAACAATAGCTGGTGAACAAAATAATCACCTGGAGTATACCAAAATTTTTAATTAGATATAACCCCCAGTAACTGCCATGCCAACCATCCAGGTAATTGACAAAAAATTTAAACCTTATTTATCGGCTGAAGAGATCAGCATCCGCATTAAAGCAATTGCATCTGACATCAACAGGGATTACGAAGGCAAAAAGCCGATCTTTATTGCCATCCTGAACGGTTCTTTCATGTTTGCATCCGACCTGTTCAAAGAAATCAGCATTGAAGCTGAAATATGTTTTATTAAGCTGGCTTCTTACAAAGGTACCAAATCTACCGGCAATGTTATTACTTCCATTGGTTTGGATGAACCGTTGAAAGACCGCCATGTGGTGATCATTGAAGATATTGTTGATACCGGCAAAACGCTGCACAAATTTTTACCGCAGTTACACAACCAGCAGCCGGCCTCTTTAACCATTGCTGCCCTGCTGCATAAACCTGAAGCATTGGAGCATCCCATCAGGATCGATTACCTTGGTTTTAGCGTTCCCAACATCTTTTTGCTTGGTTTTGGGCTGGATTATGATGGCCTCGGAAGAAATTTGGCAGAAATTTACCAATTGACAGAAGCGTAACACACAATAGAATTGTAGGTTGCATCGTTCTGTGTTTTATATTTATTTTGTACTAATATTTGCTGTTGAAAAAACTAACTACCAATATCATCCTGCTTTTATTTGTTTTGAACTGCCATGCCCAATTTTACCTGCGTGGCCAGATCAGGGATGATAAAAATGAATACCTGCAAAACGTAAAGATCTTTCTTCATTCAGATAAGCTGGTGTATTATTCCGGGGTTGGCGGCAGTTTTGGTATTTCGAGTGCCAAACGGCTTGATTCTGTTACCTTAAGCCTGGATGGCTACGAAGATAAAAGGGTAGGCATCAGCGCTGATACCTATCTTGAAGTGGCGATGAAACCCCTCTCATCCAATGCCAGTAAGAACCGTCCCAAGTTGATTTCCATTACAAAAGACCAGAGTTTTTCTTCCAAATACAGTTGGTTCATCAGCGATGAATCTTATTTTTCGTTGGTTGAAAATGAAACGGTCATTACACAAAAATTTCCCAATACCGGTTTTTCGCTGAATGTAAACAAAGCTTCTTACAGCAATATCCGCCGTTTTTTGACCATGCAAAGTGTGGTGCCGCCGGATGCAGTGCGAACGGAAGAACTGCTGAATTACTTTAACCTGAATTATAAAGAGCCTGAAAAAAATGAGTTTTTCAAGATAGAATCCCAACTGTCTACTTGTCCGTGGAGTGCAGAAAAACGCCTGCTGTATTTAAATGTAAATGCCCGCAAGCTGGACATGAATAAAATTCCGCCCAGTAACCTGGTGTTTTTAATTGATGCTTCCGGGAGTATGGATTTGCCCAACCGGTTACCATTGGTGAAAGCAGCTTTCCAGATGCTGGTGAAAAATTTGCGGCCGATTGATACCGTATCCATCGTTATCTATGGCGGCGCCATTGCCGTTTGGATGCAGCCTACCAGCGGCGCCGACAAAGCAAAGATCATTCAGAGCATTGAAGAGTTGGCGGCAAGCGGCGATACGCCGGGTGAATCGGCTATCCGGCTGGCTTACTCCGTTGCCAAACGAACATTCATCCAAAACGGTAATAACAGGGTAATACTGGCCACCGACGGCGATTTTAACGTTGGGGAAACGTCGGAAAAAGCATTGGAAGATTTAATTACCAGGGAGCGCCAATCGGGTGTGTACCTTACCTGCCTGGGTGTAGGAATGGGCAATTACAAAGATTCTAAACTGGAAACACTGGCCAAAAGGGGCAACGGAAACTATGCTTATTTAGATGATATAAAAGAAGCGGAAAAAGTACTGGTAAAGGAAGTTACACAAACCTTTTATGCCGTGGCAGACGATGTTTTTTTGAATGTACAATTCAATCCATCGCTGGTAAAGGATTACCGGTTGATTGGTTTTGATAATAAGAAAGATGCCATTGCCGACAGTACCGGGTCTTTGGAAGGTGGCGAAATCGGAAGCGGCAACAGTGTGCTGGCCATTTTTGAAGTAGAGCCTACTGTTGAGAATGATAGTTTACTGGCAATAACAGCGGGCAATGGTTCTTTGGCAGAAGTAACCCTGCGGTACACGCCATCCAATACCAAAACGGAAAAGAAAATGCAGTATAAATGTCCTGCCATTTCAAGCCCGTTTGTGAGCATTAACAAAGACCTGCAATTTGGGGCAGCCGTTGCTATGTTTGGGATGAAGCTGCGCCAATCCAAATATCTGCCTGCAAAAGTTGACTGGCCAGCCATTGAATCGGTTGCCCTCAGCGCTTATAACCCCGGCGACTACCTGCAAACTGAATTTGTGCAATTATTGGTGGGCAACGCCAAAAAGATCTACACCAAATCAAAATCTAAAAAGAAGAAGAATAAAGACGAAGAGGAATAATTCACCTGGTCAAAACAGCCTGATGAATTATTCCTCTACTACTTTTAATGCAATTGTTTTTATGAAGGCTGTAAATTATGCTGCCATAAAAAACTGAAGTTGAACGGAGCGTCGCCACTGAAGTTGCTACAAAATACAACCGCTGGCTCAATAATGTTTAGCTAAACATTTCCCGCACTTTATCAAAAAACGATTTGTCGCCTTTTTCCGGCTTTGGTTGAAAGTTGTTGCTTTCCTGCATTTTTTCCAGCATTGATTTTTCTTCACTACTTACATGTTGCGGTGTCCAGATATTTACATGGATCAACTGGTCACCTTTATCATAACTGTTTACAGAAGGAAAACCTTTGCCTTTTAACCTGAATATTTTACCGCT
>CAXTPJ010000133.1:0-7469 GCA_964245855.1 uncultured Ferruginibacter sp.
ACATTACTTAACAACAAAACAACTGCAACAAGCAGGTATTAATCAACCATTATTATGAAACATTTAGTTATTGCAGCCGCAACCCTATTTGCTGCAACTTTTACTTTTGGACAAAGCAAAAAATTTTCTTTTAAGCTGGGTTCAGAATACAGTATCCCTAAAAAATCTACTGACCTGTCTTTTTTTGGCAATGAGAAAGATGGCATTGTAAATCTCTCACTAAAAAAAGATGAGATTAATATTGCAAGATTTAATTACAAAACGCTGGAACTGGCCAATGAAAGCAAAATTGAACTACCAGAATTAACCAGGAATTTTAACAGTGAAATCGTTGCCGAATTCGGGACTAACTATTACTGGATACATAGTGATTGGGACAAAGATTCGGAAAAAGAAATTTTGTATTACGACGTAATAGATGTTGCCAACGGTAAATTATCAACTCCAAGTAAGAAATTGCTGGAAGCAACAAGAATTGCCGGTGAAGCTATTTCAACCGGGTGGTACAGTATGAAAGTTGCCGGCAAGTACGAATTTAATTTTGATGCAGAACAAACCAAAATGCTGGTGAGCTATCGCCTGAAACCTGAATTTAGAAACGACAAAAAAAATTATGATAAAATAGGCCTGTATGTTTTTGACGACAAAATGAACAAGATATGGGGCAATGAATTTACCATGCCTTACACTGAAGCCATTATGGACAATTCTGATTTTTCTGTTGATTCAAAAGGAAATGGCTACATGCTGGCAAAAGTGTATGATAATGAAAAAAGAAAAGAGATCGACAAAGAAACCGGTAAAGCAGGATACCATTATGAAGTGCTGAAATTTACCAAAGACAGTAAAGAGATTATTCACACTACTATTGTTGTAGAAGATTATTTCATTAAAGAAAGTTCGTTGATCGAAAATTCTCAGCATGATATGGTAATAGCCTGCACCTACAGCAAAAAAGTAAAAAAAGGCGGCACAGATGGGATTTTTCTCGCCACAATGGACCAGGCAGGAAAAATAAACAAATACAAAAATGGCTATTATGAGTTTCCGCTGGCAGAACTGGAAAAATTTGAAACAGCCCGCAGCAAAAGAAAAATGGAGCGTAAAGATGACTATGAAGCACCTAACTTAAAAGTTAGGAATGTAACGGTAGAAAGTGATGGCAGCGTATTGATTACCTGTGAAGAATTCCGTATTGAGGTGCAAACTTATACCAGCAGCAATGGCAGTACAAGAACAAGTTATACCTACTATTATGAAGATATTATTGTTTCAAAAGTAAATGCAGCAGGAAGTTTTGACTGGGTAAGAAAAATACCTAAAAAACAACGGGGCAGCACTGGACTGGGAACTATGAGTTTTAAGCAGATCAGTGATGCCAGCGGTTATTATTTCCTTTTCCTGGATAATAAAAAGAACCTGGAACTTGCTGAAGATGAAGCCCCAAAATATCATGTGGATGGTTTCGGTGGCCAGGTAATGGTTGCTAAACTTGATAAAGCCGGCACATTGTCAAAAGAAATTGTATTTGATACAAGGGAAGAAGAGGTGATGTTTTTTCCTGCTTTGTTCGAGCGGATCAACGGCACTCAATTTATCGGCAGGGCAAAAGTAAAACACGGCGACTACAAACCTTTACTGATAACAGTCAACTAAATTTCACCATTTTAAAAAATAAAAAAACAAACAATGAAATCAGCTATTAAATATGCGGCCGTTGCTGCATGCATGAGCATCACTTTTTCTCTTTCAGCACAAAAAATAAAAGTGTATGAAGGTGATATTGCCCCATTGAAAGGCGCAACAGAGATCAACATTGAATTTACCTATGATAAAATGTCGGTAGGTAAATTTGAAAATGAACAGGATTACATCGACAAGAAAAAAGCAGAGTATAATACCAAAGAACCAGGCAGGGGTGACAACTGGGCCAAAAGCTGGGTAGCAGACAGGAAACTGACTTTTGAACCTAAATTTGTTGACCTGTTTGAAAAATCAACCAGTTGGAATATTAAGCCAACCGCTAAATACACGTTGATA
The DNA here is from genome assembly GCA_964245855.1 of uncultured Ferruginibacter sp. Lineage (GTDB taxonomy): Bacteria > Bacteroidota > Bacteroidia > Chitinophagales > Chitinophagaceae > Ferruginibacter. The sequence goes on from CAXTPJ010000133.1 coordinate 2,041, forward strand.
TTTCATACCACTACTACAGAGCCTGGTTACAACATTTATATTACAAGGAAAAATGCGGAGATAGATGCGATTGCAACCATTGTTGAAACTGCAGACAGGAAAAAGGTTATAGCAGTCATCAATGTAAAGAATGCACCGGGCAGGACTTTTGGCGGCAATGATTATGATACCGGCGACAGGATTGCAGAATGTTATGCAGTAGCTGGAAAAAAATTAGGCAAATTTTTGAAAGACTAATAACATTTCACAGATATGGAAAAGGCGCTTTTAACCGGGCGCCTTTTTTGTTTTGTCATCATCGGAAAACATATTCATTTTCCATCAACTTCTTTACAATTGTTGCCAAATCAATCAACGGCATCCCTGAATTTTAGCATGAATTATTGTTTATTTGCAGCAACAAAAAAGGATATGATCAAAACAACTTACTGGCTATTATTTCTCCTGACCTTTATCACAAATGCAACCGCACAAAACCGCACTTTTCTTCCGAAACCCACCGGGGAATATTTTGTTGGGACAGAAAATTTATTTTTAACTGACAGCAGCAGGAACGAAAAACTTACTTTAAAATGGGGCGATAAAAGATCGCTGCAATTAAAGATCTGGTATCCATCGGATGTAAAAGGTGAAAAAGAAAATTTATACCTGAAAGATTATGCCGGTAAAGTGTTGTGGGAGAATTACCGCATTTTCAACGACGACAAAAGTTTTTTTGACAGCATTAAAACATACAGCACTTTTTCTTATGAAAACATTCCCATTTCAAACAAACAAAAAAGTTTTCCACTCATTGTTTTTTCGCAGGGCTATTATTTTGGACTGGATGATTTTTACACCGCACTCATGGAAAACCTTGCCAGTCATGGTTACATTGTTGTGAGCATAACGCATCCATACGACCAGGTGATCACCAACCGGCCCGATGGCAGTGTTGTGAACATAAAAAAATACCGGGTGATGAAGGCTTATATGCAGTGGAAAAAAGTGGAGTTCATGCATAAAAAAAATCCGGACACTGCCAATACCCGTCAAGTAAACCGGATATTAAAAGCTTATTTGCGTGGCATGCGCATCTTTAAAAAAAGCGTCCGCATCTGGACGAAAGATGCCCGGTTTGTAATGGATACGTTGCAAAAAATAAATGACAATTCGACTAACAACCGTTGGTATGGCAAAATTGATTTTTCAAAAGTTGCCACCATGGGGCAATCAGTTGGCGGCGCTGTTGCGGGGCAAATCTGCTATGTTGATGAACGGGTAAAAGCGGCTGTAAACCTGGACTGTTTTCAGTTTGGTGATTTGTACCAGCATGAAATGAAAAAGCCGGTGTTGTTATTGCAAAGCGATATGTATCCACTATGGGCAATCGGCAATAAAGTAATTTATTCTAAAACAGAACCATTTTATTCCATCAAATTAAAAGATACCCGGCATTTCATCTTCAGCGATTGCTGCCTCTTCCCGGTTGAACATAACAAAAAAATGAGGTACCTGATAGGCCCGGGCAAGATCATGGAGAATGTAGTGCTCATCAATCAATACATCACCAGTTTTTACGATCATCATTTAAAAGGGCTGTCACTGGAGCCGGGCGCTTTGCCAACCAATCAATAGGTAATAGGTAAATTCACGCAAAGACGCAAAGTTAAAATGACCAAGTCTGCAGATATCCGAAGTTTTAAAAACTTCGGATATCTTTTAAAAAGTTTATAGCGAAAAAGAAAAAGCTTCACTATTGAATTATTTCTCCAGGTTCTCAAACATATCTTTCACCATCCTTTTCAAATCGTAATCTTCCTGCCAGCCCCAGTCTTTACGGGCAACGCTGTCATCAATACTTTGTGGCCAGCTATTGGCAATTTCCTGCCGGTAATCAGGTTGGTAAGTAATGGCAAACTCAGGAATGTGTGCTTTAATTTCTGCCGCAATTTCTTTCGGCGAAAAACTCATACCCGAAATATTGTAACTGGTACGAACAGATATTTTTGAGGCCGGCGCTTCCATTAATTCAATGGTTGCTTTTATTGCATCCGGCATGTACATCATGGGCAGGTAAGTATCTTCCTGTAAAAAACAATCGTATTTTTTTTCTTCCAGTGCATCATGAAAAATCTCTACCGCATAATCTGTTGTTCCGCCGCCCGGCGCACTTTTATAACTGATCAAACCGGGGTAGCGGATGCTCCTTACATCCAGCCCCCAGCGGTTGTGGTAATAATTGCACCAAAACTCGCCGGCATATTTACTGATGCCATACACCGTACTGGGTTCAATGATCGTTTGTTGCGGACAATTTATTTTAGGACTGGTTGGCCCAAATACAGCGATACTGCTGGGCCAATAAACTTTGAATAGCTTTTCTTCTTTTGCTATGTCCAGTACGTTAAGCAGGCTCTGCATGTTCAGGTTCCAGGCAAGGTTAGGATTTTTTTCACCGGTAGCACTGAGGATGGCTGCCAGTAAATAAATCTGTGTAATGTTCTGGCGAATCACCTGCACATGCAGCATTTCTTTATTCATTACATCAAGGCTTACATACGGCCCGGTGCCTTCCAGCAAAGGGTTTTGTTCTCTCAGGTCGCTGGCCACCACATTGGCATTACCATAAATTTTGCGGAGTGCCAACGTTAACTCTACGCCTATTTGTCCGCTGGCGCCAATCACTAAAATTTTTTCCCTGATCATACAACTGAATCTTTTTTGTGGAAACAAATGTACGGTTTGAAAGCAATTTTTAACCGCCGGATAAACGAAATAAGTGAATGGCTCAATCGTTCTGCTCAAATACAACCAAATGGCTGTATTTACATCAATAATCAGGATTGTAAAAAGATAAGCTTTAAAATGCGAAGAAGATGTTATACCTTATGTAGGTTAATTTTTATCCATCTTATCATTTCAACCCCACAACAACAGACATGAGAAAGCTAATCATTTTATTGATCACCGCTATTGGTTACAACGCTGCCATCGCACAAAAATATCCTGCCACAAAAACGGTTGACAGCAGCGATACCTGGTTCAACATCACCGTCAAAGATCCCTATCGCTGGATGGAAGACCTGAAAAGCGAAGATACCAAAACCTGGTTCAAAGCACAAAGCGATTATACGGAAGCCATCATGGATAAACTGCCATTGACGGATGAATTATACAAAGGCTTTTTGATGCTCGATTCAATTCAACCGGATAAAATTGGCAGGATAAGGCAGGTGGGCAGTATCCTTTTTTACTTCAACCAAAAATTAGGCGATTCAAAATTTAAAGTGTGCAGGCGCATTGGCGAAACGGGCAAAGAAGAAATCATTGCTGATTATAAAATGTGGGGCAGCAATTATCAGATCAGTGGTTTTGAAATAGACCCTTACCAGAAATACATTGCCATCACCGCTGCTGAGGGTGGCAAAGAAAGGGATGTGGTGAAGTTCTACAACATTGCAGAAAATAAATTTTTACCAGATAGCCTTCCGGGTTTGTTTACAGGTTTTACGGCAGGGAGTGGCAATGTTTGTTACCAGGTAAAACCCACCTGGGATGTACACATTTTTGTTCCTGAAAAAGATAAATCTTATTACCTGCATACATTGGGTACCGATACCACCAAAGACAAAGTATTCATTTCGTATCAAACTAGCCCGGAGCTGTACACGCTTGACAACACGAAGGGTATTTATCCTTCCTGGCCATCCAAAAACCTCGATTACGAATTTATAATCCGTGGAAGTGTATCACCTTACATGGACCTGTATTACCGCAAAATAAACAGTGGCGCTGCCTGGAAAAAAATGATCACCGATGTGGATGACCTGGTAACTAATTTTTATGCCGGCAACAACAAGCTGTTTATCGTAAGCAAAAAAAATGCGCCCAATGGAAAACTGCTTTCATTGAACATGGCCACTCCCGATTTTAATAAAGCTACTTTGCTGGTTCCTGAAAAAACAGAACCATTGGAAATAGCTACCCAATCAAAAAACTACCTGGTACTGGAGTACATGAAAAATGGAGTGAAGCTGCAGCATGACATGGTGGATATGCGGACGAATAAAGTTTCTAAAATACCTTTTGTTGAAAATACCAACCTTATGTACATCACAGCTTTTAATTTAAGCACTGACGATGTACATATTTTAAGAAGCGGCTGGACAACGCCCATGACCTATTCGCACAGTAACCTGGATAAACCTTATGCAAAAGAAAGATCATTTGCTTTCAGGGCCAATCCAAAATATCCTTACACAGATGAAATAACAGTGGACGAAGTAGAGATTGCAGGCCACGATGGCGTGATGATACCGGTTTCGGTGATACACAAAAAAGGCATCAAACTAAACAATGAAAATGTAGCCTATGTGTACAGTTATGGAGCTTACGGTTATAGCTCGCAAGCCTTCTTTAATCCACAGTATTTGCTGCTTGCCCACAAAGGAATTGTGATTGCCGTAGCCCATGTTCGTGGCGGTGGTGAAAAGGGCGAAAGCTGGCACAGGAGCGGCTTTAAACAAAGTAAGCCGAATACATGGAAGGATTTAAACAGCACGGCAGAATGGCTCATCAGCAAAGGATATACTTCTACCAAACACCTGGCCTGCGAAGGTGGAAGTGCAGGTGGCATTTTAATAGGCAGGGCAGTTACAGAAAGGCCGGACCTTTGGGCATGTGCTGTTCCGCAGGTAGGCTGCCTTACCATGGTGCGCCAGGAATTTGCGCCCAATGGCCCCATCAACACTCCGGAGTTTGGAACAGTAAAAAAGATCAACGAGTTTTTTGCGCTGATGGAAATGGATGCGTTGCTGCATGTGCAGGACAGCACCCAATACCCTGCAATGCTGGTCACCACCGGCTGGAATGATCCACGGGTGATCAGTTGGCAGCCGGCCAAGTTTGCGGCCGCTGTACAAAAAGCCAATGTATCCGATAAACCAATTTTGTTGCAGGTAGATTACAACGGCGGGCACGGAGACAGTGAAGACAAGTTTGCAGGGTATAAAAAAGAAGCAAAGAAATGGGCCTTTGTATTGGATAATACCGGTTATAAAAAGTAATATCTTATAAGCTGTTTGAGTGATAAATTTTATTTTGTACCAGGCTTTGGTGCTACTATATAGCTGAATTGGCGTCGCACTCTTGTACTTCAGTTTCTTATAGCAGCAAAACGCAGCAACAAATTATGTTATCAACGCAAACAACTTTAATCAATCAAAATTCCGGAAATAAAATCTTCCTGTTAATGTAAAACCATTGAAGGTGAAAAATTAAAATCCTGATGTCCCGCATTGCTATTGCTATACTGGTTGCTTTATTATTTATTGGAATTGATGCCTGCCCGCAGCAATTAAGTTTTACTTCTTATACTTCGGAAAAAGGTTTGTCGCAAAACAGCGGTTATTGTATTGCGCAAGACAGTTTGGGTTATTTGTGGATGG
>CAXTPJ010000134.1:0-7460 GCA_964245855.1 uncultured Ferruginibacter sp.
AGTTGCTAAAAAAGAGCCATTCATCCCATCCCAAACAGCGGCTGCCCATTCACATACTTCTTTCAACATCGACAGTTTTTTACAGTCTTCCAAGCGTCAATTGACCGTTTCCCAAAACATTTATGTAACCGGGTTAGAAAATAGTGTGAGCCGGGGTGATGTTAAAACACAGCAGGAAAAGGCTTATAATCAGCTTGCTAACTACTGGCACGACAGTTTGGACAATCATGAACTATATGTTTTTTACATTTCAAAAGCAGCAATGTTGGTAAATTCTGAAAAAAACCTCACCTTTGCCGCCCGGCAAATTTTAAGAGACTTCAGAAATGAGCCGGACGTGGCCAAACGGGGCTGGAAAGCAGAGCAGGCAATTGAACTTTTTGAAAAGGCAATTGAGCTGAACCCGGGCAACGATTCTTTGAAAGTGGACCTTGGTGCATGTTATGTTTTTGGAAAAGGAATGGCGGGAGATGCACAGGAAACCATGAAAGGCATTCAGCAGTTGCTGCAGGTGGTAAGAAAAGATTCTTCCAATATGCAGGCACAACTGGTGTTGGGAATTGGCGGTGTAGTTTCTACGCAGTACGATAAGGCGGTGGAAAGATTACTGAAAGTAATTGCCAAACAGCCGGCTAACACTGAAGCCGTTTCCTGGCTGGCAGAAGCTTACGCCGGCAAAGGAGATAAAGAAAATGCATTGAAATGGTTTACGGAAAGCAAGCGAATGGTAAACAACCCGGCGTACAGCAAAGAAATAGACGACCGGATTAAAGAGCTTAAATAAAAATATCGGGTGCTGTGAGAACAGGATCGGAGCATGATAAAAACATTTATAACAAATAAAAATTACTTGGTATGCCTTGTGGTAAAAAAAGAAAACGTCATAAAATCGCAACACATAAGCGTAAAAAGCGTTTAAGAAAAAACCGTCATAAGAAGAAATAGTTCTTAACAGATGGTACCGGCCTGGATACAGGCTGGTACTTACTTTTTTTGCAGCCTGCTGTAGCCTTAACCGGCTATTATGCATGCCTGTACTGTCCTTTTGTGATGTAACGGTTTTCTTAAAATGTGATTTTTTGACAAAGGAATTAATTATAAATGCTGCACCCCAGGGAGTTGAAATAGCCCTGATGGAAGATAAAAAACTAGTAGAGCTGCACAACGAAAAAGCTGATGCAAACTTTGCTGTTGGAGATCTGTACCTCGGAAAAGTTAAGAAATTAATTCCCGGGCTCAATGCTGCGTTCATTGATGTTGGTTTTGAAAAAGATGCTTTTTTGCATTACACCGACTTAAGCCCTTATGTAAAATCCCTGCTTAAATTTACTAATGTTGCCATTCATGATAAAACAGAAGGTGGCTTCGATTTTGGCAAACTGACGGTTGAACCGGAAATTGTAAAAACCGGTAAAATTGCAGAGGTATTAAGTGGCAAACCCAATGTATTGGTGCAGATTTTAAAGGAGCCAATTGCTGCAAAAGGGCCACGCCTCAGTTGCGAATTATCTCTTCCCGGACGTTTTGTTGTTATTACCCCATTCAATGATATTGTTGCTGTTTCCCGCAAGATCCATTCAAGCGATGAAAGGAAAAGGCTGCAAAAAATCATTGAAGCAGTTAAGCCAAAGAATTTTGGTGTAATTGTACGTACTGCGGCAGAAGGTAAGCAAACGGCGGAATTGCATGATGATTTGTTGTCTTTGGTGCAAACCTGGAAAACAATTCAGAACAACCTGAAAGATGCAGCGCCTCCGGCTAAAATTTTAAGTGAACAGGGCAAAGCCACCAGTATGCTGCGTGACTTGCTGAACGAAGATTTTAACCGCATCGTAGTAAATGATAAAAACATTTATTCAGATACCAAGGCATACATCCAGCGCATTGCGCCGGAAAAAGTTGAGATCGTTTCTTATTATAATAATGGCTCTCCCATTTTTGATAGTTTTGGTATTACCAAGCAGGTGAAAGCCGCATTTGGTAAAACAGTTAACCTGCCAAGTGGCGCTTACCTGATCATTGAACACACCGAAGCACTGCATGTAATTGACGTTAACAGCGGTTACAAAAGTGTAAGCAACAACCAGGAACAAAATGCACTGGAAACCAACCTGGAAGCGGCAGAAGAAATTGCCCGTCAACTAAGGTTGAGGGATCTTGGAGGCATTATTGTAGTTGATTTCATTGATATGAAATTGATGGAAAACAAGAAACGCCTGGCTGATGCAATGGAACAGTTCATGCTTACCGACAGGGCCAAACATGCCGTGTTGCCAATCAGCAAATTTGGTTTGATGCAGATCACCCGGCAACGCATGAAGCCGGAGATGAACATCAACACTTCGGAAATTTGCCCAAGTTGCAATGGAACCGGTAAAATATCTTCCACACTTATTTTAGAAGACGAAATAGAAAAGAACCTGAGTTACCTGATCATGCAAAAGCATAAAGGATTAACGGTGATGGTAAACCCTATTTTGTTTACCTATCTTACTGCAGGCTTTATTTCAAAGCGCAGGAGGTGGAGCTGGAAATACAAGCAGAAGATCAAAGTGGTAGCCAATACCAATTATCACCTGACGGAATTCCACTTTTTTGATGACAGCGATGAAGAAATTAAACTATAAAATGAAAGCCCCTTTTTTTGAGGGGCTTTTTTAATATTAGGCAATCAATACAATTTTTAATCCCTGCTTCTTCCCTGGTAAATCAAAATATATTGAACCAGCATTGCAATGGAAGCCAATGCAGCCACCACATAAGTTAAAGCGGCCCATTTCAACGCATCTTTTGCCTGACTATGTTCTTCATTACGGGTAATCCTGCTGCTGTCTAACCATTTTAATGCCCTTGCAGAAGCATCAAACTCAACAGGTAAAGTAACTACAGAAAACAAGGTAGAAACAGCAAATAATATGATACCTGCAAGCAATACTGTTTGACTGCCACCCCCAAAACCCATTATCCCGATACCCGCCAATATGATCCACTGAGAAAGATTAGTACTGATTTTTGTTGCCGGTACCAATTTACTTCTCAAAGCAAGCATGGAATAAGCAGTGGCATGCTGTAATGCATGGCCGCATTCATGCGCTGCCACGGCTGCAGCAGCTACATTTCGTTCGGCATACACACCTTCACTAAGGTTAACCGTTTTATTGGTAGGATCGTAGTGATCCGATAAAAAACCAGGAGTAGAAATCACCTGTACATCATAAATGCCATTGTCCCTCAACATTTTTTCTGCTACTTCTTTACCACTTAAGCCGGAAGAAGCAGGAACTTCACTGTATTGTTTAAACTTGCTTTTCAGCCGAAACTGTACCAGCATACCCAACGCCATAAAGAGCAGGGAAACGATAAATATTCCAGGTGTCATGATTGTATTTTTGCTTAAAAAAAGCAAATGGCAAGCCAGCCCGCTTTTCTGTCAAAAAGACAAAAGCCATTCATTTACTTTATAGCAAACGAATGGCTTTATACTATTATTTTCAGGATTACCGTGTTAGAAAAATTTCTTGATCTCCGTTATCATTTCTCCTTTGGTAATAGGAACACCCATTATTTTATGGTACCCTTTTGCATCAACCAGGTACAAATCCCGGATAATTTTGATCAATTGACCGTTGTTAATTTCAGGAATCAATACATGATCAAAGTTCTTTAAAATCTCTCCCAGGTTTTTAGGGAAAGGCCTTACATAACGCAGGTGTGCATGCGATACCGCATGCCCTTCGCTTTGCAATTCTTTTACGGCACTTTTGATTGAACCATAAGTACTTCCCCACCCGAGCACCAGCACCTTGCCTTTGTTTGGGCCACTATCTAACTTTTGTTCTGGAATAAATTCTGCAATCATATCCACCTTTGCCTGCCTGGTTTTTACCATGTGCTGGTGGTTTTCGTTATCATAACTGATGTTACCCGTAACATCCTGTTTTTCCAACCCACCTACCCTATGTTCCAATCCGGCTGTGCCAGGAATAGCCCATGGACGTACCAATCTTTCATCTCTTTTATAAGGTTGAAATTTGCCATTCACATCCAGGTCAGATGCAATATTAGGTGAAGCAAACTCGGTCTTAATTTCTTGGAGGTCTGCAGCAGTAGGGAATTTCCATGGTTCGGCACCGTTGGCAATGTAGCCATCACTTAACAATATTACCGGCGTCATGTGCTGCACACTGATCCTTACCGCTTCGTACGCTGCACTGAAACAATCGCTTGGCGTGGAGGCTGAAACGATCGGCATCGGGCATTCGCCATTACGGCCGTAATATGCCTGTAATAAATCACTTTGTTCTGTCTTGGTTGGTAAGCCCGTACTTGGGCCGCCACGCTGAATATTTACAATTACCAAAGGGATTTCCAGCATTACTGCCAGCCCCATGGCTTCTGCTTTCAGCGCCATTCCCGGACCACTGGTAGTCGTAACGCCCAATGAACCGCCGTAGCTTGCGCCAATGGAAGAAGTGATCGCAGCAATCTCATCTTCTGCCTGGAAAGTTTTGATGCCGAAATTTTTATACTTGCTCAACTCATGCAGAATATCACTTGCAGGAGTAATAGGGTAACTGCCTAAAAACAATTGCAACCCACTTTTTTGAGATGCTGCGATCAAGCCATAACTCAATGCCTGGTTACCCATGATAGAGCGGTAGTTTCCTGCCTGCATTTTGGCCTTTTCTACCGTAAAACGGGTGCGGAAAGTTTCCGTGGTATCTCCAAAATTGTAGCCGGCCTGCAATGCCTTTACATTGCTTTCAAATATCTCCGGCTTCTTGCCAAATTTTTCCTGGATGAAGGCGATGGTGTTCTCCATTTCCCGGTTGTACATCCAGTATAAAAACCCAAGCACAAACATATTTTTTGCCCGGTCTTTTTCCTTCATGCCCATGGAAATATCTTTCAATGCTTCCCTGGTCATTTTGGTTACATCCATTTTGATCAGTTCGTAACCATTCAGGCTATTATCTTCCAAAGGATTAATGCCTTCAGGATAATTGGCCAGCCTCAGATTCTTAGAATCAAATCCATCAGTGTTGGCGATAATGATACCACCATGTTTCAATGCTTTTAAATTTACTTTCAATGCTGCTGCATTCATTGCTACCAGTACATCGCAGGAATCGCCGGGTGTAAAAACCGCATCGCTGCTAAAGCGTAATTGATAGCCGCTCACACCGGGCAAAGTTCCTTGTGGCGCCCTTATCTCGGCCGGAAAATCCGGGAAAGTAGCCAGGTCAATGCCCAACAAAGCCGTATTGTTAGTAAACTGGCTTCCGGTCAATTGCATCCCATCACCGCTGTCTCCTGCAAATTTTATTACTACGTCCTGTAGTACCTGTTCATGTATCATCGTCTCAAAAAATTTCTGCAATGTACGCTGATTTTTATTTTCAGGCTTATGAGTTCCGGTATTAAACCTGCATCAAGCCTATTATTGTATAATTATTTTCAAACATTAACAATAAAAAAATTCTTTCGCAGTTAACGTAGCTATATCTTCGTGCAGCAATACAATACCAACAACATTATGGACCCTGATTCTGAAGTTAAGCGGACAACTTCAACTTTTTTAAAAACCCTCGTTATCCTGTTTGTTTTTCCCGCCTGTGTAAACAAACGTACCGGAACTTCCATCATTTCAACAGCCGATAATGCCGTAACAGTATCGAAAGATTCTGCTGTTAGCGACACTACGAGCCGCCATCCAAGAACCATTTATCTTACATTTGATGATGGCCCGAATAAAGGCAGCGGCCATGTGCTGCAACTGGCTACGGAAGAGAAAGTTCCCATTACTATGTTCCTGATTGGCCAGCATATTATTGGCAGTTCGGTGCAGGAAAAAACGTACAGCATCATCAAGGAAAGCCCTTTTGTAGAAATACAAAACCATAGCTATACGCATGCCCACAACCATTTTGATAAATTTTATCAGTATGCAGATGTAGTATATGCTGATTTTATACGCAGTGCTGATAGCCTGCACCTGGGTTCAGGGATAGTAAGAACTCCCGGCCGCAATATCTGGCGTACACCCAACATCAGTTTTACAGATGTAAAAAAAACAACCGCTTTGGCTGATACTTTATTGCAGAAAGGCTTAACGGTGGTTGGCTGGGATGTGGAGTGGCGTTTTGATAATCACCTTCATTTGTATAAAACAGATGACCAGATGATTGAACAGATCAATGGCCTGTTTACAAAAGGAGAGATGCAGACGCCTAATCACCTGGTTTTATTAGCCCATGACCAGACTTTTACAGATAGTACTAACTTTGCCAGCCTGTGCAGGTTAGTACAGAAATTAAAAAATACTGGTGAGTATAATTTTGAAGTGATTTCAAAATACCCCGGGCTGAAGAATGCTGCGGTGGCTAAGAATGAGCCGTTGGCAATTAAATAATTATTTTCTAAAATTTTTATTATGGCTTTATTTTCATCAGGAAACCCTGCCCTTTCAGAAAAATCTTTTAAAAACCTGGTCATTACAGATGAATCAATGAGCATGACGCTCAGGGGTACGCTGAATAAGTTTGGTTTTATGCTGTTGATGCTGATGGGCAGCGCCTACTATTCCTGCAAAGAATTTTCCAATGGAGGAAACGTAGTCCCATTGATCTGGATCGGCCTGTTGGGTGGCTTTGTAATTGCCTTAATGCTGGTCTTTAAAAAAGAATGGTCGCCTTACCTGGCACCTGCCTATGGCTTGTTTGAAGGTTTATTTTTGGGCGCTATTTCTGCAATGTACAACGACGTATTTGCAACAAAAGCCCCCGGTATTGTAATGAATGCTGTGGGACTTACTTTCGGTGTTGCCATAGCAATGTATTTATTGTACAGTTTTAAAATTATCAGGGCAACGGAAACTTTTAAGTCGGTGGTAATTACTGCAACTGCGGGCATTGCTATATTTTATTTTATTGCTATCATACTCCGGTTTTTCGGTGTTCAAATGGCTTTTCTGCATGAAGGGTCAATGCTGGGTCTCGGGTTTTCCCTGGTAGTGGTGGCTATTGCGGCTTTAAACCTGATCCTGGATTTTGACAGGATTGAACAGGGAGTTGCCGCTGGTGCGCCCAAATACATGGAATGGTACGGCGCTTTTGGATTGATGGTAACCATTGTGTGGCTTTATCTTGAAATCCTCCGTTTGCTTTCTAAATTAGGCGACAGAAAATAATTTCTCCCGATAATAACAGGGCCGCTCCTTTTTGGGAGCGGCTTTTTTGTTTCAGCAATTGCAGGTAACGAAATAATTTCCTTCACTGAATTATTTATATTTTTGCCGCCATTTAAACACTGAATATGCATACAATACTGATCACCGGCGGCGCCGGATTCATTGGTTCTCATTTAACACGGTTGTTCGTTACAAAATATCCTGATTATAAAATCGTCAACATCGATAAACTCACTTACGCTGGTAATTTGGAAAACCTGAAGGATGTTGA
>CAXTPJ010000135.1:0-7432 GCA_964245855.1 uncultured Ferruginibacter sp.
GGTAATTTCTTCCCTGGTTAAAAAAGTAAATATTTTAATGTACTTCTCTGCATCCACATCAGTTGTGTTACGCCAGAATTGATAAAATTCATAAGGTGAAGTTTTTGCAGCATCCAGCCAAACATTGCCTTTCTCACTTTTGCCAAACTTGCTGCCATCTGCTTTGGTTATCAAGGGACAGGTAAAAGCAAATGCCTCGCTGCCGCCTTTTCTCCTGATGAGTTCGGTGCCGGTTACAATATTTCCCCATTGGTCGCTGCCACCCATTTGCAGTTTGCAGTTGTTATTTTTATTCAAATGGTAAAAATCAAAACCCTGTACCAGTTGGTAGGTAAATTCTGTGAAACTCATGCCAGTATCGCCTTCCAGCCTTTTTTTCACGCTGTCTTTACTCATCATATAATTCACCGTAATGTGTTTGCCCACATCCCTGATAAAATTTAAAAAAGTAAAATCTTTAAACCAGTCGTAGTTGTTGGCCATTTCGGCTGCATTTGGTTGGCTGGCGTCAAAATCCAGGAATTTTTCCAATTGCTTTTTTACGCAGGCTACGTTGTGGTTCAATACTTCTTCGCTCAATAAATTTCTTTCCTCACTTTTTCCGCTGGGATCGCCTACCATTCCGGTAGCGCCGCCAACCAAAGCAATGGGTTTATGCCCGGCTTTTTGCAGGTGCTTTAATAAAATGATGGGTACCAGGTTGCCGATGTGCAGGCTGTCTGCCGTTGGATCAAAGCCAATATAGCCGGTTGTCATTTCTTTTGCCAATTGCTCTTCTGTGCCTGGCATTATATCCTGCACCATCCCACGCCATTGCAATTCTGTAATTAAATTCGCCATACTATAATTATATATATGAAAAGTAATTTTTGCAAATGTGCTTACAATAATCGAGAAATGAAGGAAGCACACTAATAATTTCACTTCATTTTTTACTGCATATTCTGCCTATTTATTAAAATCCGCATCTTTGTTGAAAAGAAAGTGCAGCAATTTGTTTTCACAGCGGGTCTTCATATAAACCAATCTTTATTTATGAAAAACCAATCCCTGATTATTAAAACCATACTGCTAAATTTGCGCTTTTTGTAGAAACTTCCATATAATGGAAAATCGGCACAATTTACTTGGTAAAAAAGCGTTTTAAGCGTTCATGTTATCCAATTCCAATTACAAAACACCAGAGAAAACAAACTATGAATCATAAACTTGCTGCTTTTTTAGTGGGCATATTGCTTGTTCCAATAGCAGGCTCAGCCCAGTTCAGAAAGTACTCCAACGAATTTTTAAACATCGGCGCAGGTGCCCGTGGATTAGCGATGGGCAGTGCCCAAATAGCTTCCGTTGAAGATGGCACTGCGGGTTATTGGAACCCGGCCGGCTTAACAGGTGTAAAAGATAATCCCTCTATTAATGTAATGCATGCCGAATATTTTGCCGGTATCGGTAAGTTCGATTATGCTGCTGTAGCAGTTCCGGTGCAGGATAACAAACGCACGCTGGGCGTATCATTGCTGCGTTTTGCGGTTGATGATATCCCTAATACGTTGTTTTTGGTTGAACCGGATGGCAGCATCAATTACAATAATATCCAAACCTTTTCTTCTGCAGATTATGCATTGTTACTCTCTTTTGCGCAGGTATTGAAAGAAACGGAGGAAGAGCGCTGGAGTTTTGGTGTAAACGCCAAAGTGATCCGCAGGGTAGTGGGCAAATTTGCCAGCGCCTGGGGTTTTGGTTTTGATGCAGGTTTTCAGATTCACAGCAATAACTGGCGTTTTGGTATCACCGCAAGGGATAGTACTACCACTTTTAGTGCCTGGTCGTTCAAATTCACTAGCCGTGAAAAACAAGCCTTGTACTTAACCAAAAATGAAATACCGGTAAAATCAACCGAGTTAACAGCACCACGTTTAGTGATTGGTGGCGGATACAATTTTGACATCAGCAGTTCTGTAAAATTATTGGCAGAGGCCAACATGAGCCTCACATTCGATGGCAAGAGGAATACAGTGATCAGCAGCAGCGCAGTGAGTGCCGATCCGAGTGTAGGGTTGGAAGCTGCCATCAGTGAAGTGTTTTATGTAAGGGCGGGTGTTACCAACTTTCAAAAAGCATTGTCTGATGGAGATACTTTAAATCAAAAGAAAGTATGGATCTATCAGCCAAGTTTAGGCGCCGGCGTAAAAATTAAAAACGTAACGCTGGATTATGCTTATTCTAACCTGGCCAACCAGAGCAATCCATTGTACACCCATGTATTTTCATTGAAACTGAATTTAGCCAGGAAAGAAAAATAACCTACAACATCTCAACATACCATCCAATGAGAAAAATTATAATAGCCCTTTTACTACTAACCGGTACCATTGCAAAAGCACAGCTTAACAATAGCTGGATAGATTATACAAAAACCTACTACAAGTTTAAGGTTGCTAAAACCGGTTTAACCCGTATCAATCAGTCTGTACTGGCATCGTTAGGACTTTCCAATACGCCGGCTGAATATTTTCAGTTGTGGCGCAACGGGGAACAGGTAAAGTTGTACACCTCTGTACCAACAGGCCCTTTTACGGGAAGCGATTATATTGAGTTTTGGGGCAAAATGAATGATGGTGTTGCAGACAAAGCATTGTACATAAAACCGGGCTACCAGTTGTGCGATAGTTTCAGTATTCACACGGATACTTCCACTTATTTTTTAACAGTGAACCCTTTTCCGGGTAACCTGAGATACAACAGCGCCAGCAACAATGTGGCTGGTAACACTTTACCTGCGGATGATTATTTTTTCCGCACCGTTGGTACTGCTTACCGCAATAAGTATAACCAGGGTTATGCAGTATTGGTAGGTGAATATGTTTATTCTTCTTCTTATGATATCGGCGAAGGCTGGACAAGTAATGATGCTTCTCCCTGCTGCGATATTTATAACAATTTCGATAACCTGAATGTGTACACTGCCGGCCCGGCCAACAGTGTGTCCATGTATGTATCTGCATTTGGTAATGCGCTTAATACAAGAAGCCTTCGGGTGAAGTTTTTTAACAATGTGGTACTGAATACTACCATGAATTATTTCGATACCGTAAAGCGGCAGATAGATAACCTTCCATTGAGTTTCCTGCAAAACCAAAATGCCCTGCAGGTGGCGGTAAATGGCACTTCGAGTAATATGACAGACAGGATCGTACTGGGCAATTTGTCTGTTACCTATCCTGCACAGTTCAACTTTAACGGGCAAAAGAATTTCCAGTTTGAATTACGCCCATCAACTGTTGGAAATTACATTGTGATCAATAATTTCAGCAACGGCGGCATTGCTCCTGTGTTGTATGGGTTAACAGACGGCAACCGTTATGTTGGTGATATTTCAGAAGCAGGCAAAGTAAAATTTGTATTGCCCGCTTACACAGCCGGCAACCGTAAATATATATTGGTGAGCGAAGAAGCAAGCAATTACGCAACCATAACAACAGCAACAGCTAAAACCTTTGTAAACTTTAACCAGTCTGCCAACCAGGGAAATTACCTGATCATCAGCAACCCGGTTTTGTTTAATGATGGTAACGGCAATAATTATGTTGATCAATTTAAACAATACCGTGCTTCTGCTGCAGGAGGCGGCTTCAATACCAAAGTAATTACCATTGAAGAACTGACCGACCAGTTTGCTTTCGGTATCCGCCAGCATCCTTCGGCTATCAGGGATTTTATCCGTTTTGCTTCGCAACAGTTTACACCCAAGCCACAGTATGTTTTCATCATTGGCAGGGGCGTAACCTCTATCGAATATAAAAACAACCAGGGCAACCCCCTGGTGGACCAGTTAGACCTGGTGCCGACTTTTGGTTGGCCTGCTTCTGATGTACTGTTGTCTTGCGAACCAGGAACGCACGTCCCTTTGATCCCGATCGGAAGGTTATCCGCCATCAACGGTACAGAGATAAAACATTACCTGGATAAAGTAATTGAATACGAACAGGTGCAGGCAGATCCAAGTTGCAGCATTACCGACAGGGCATGGATGAAAAATGCCATTCATGTGGTAGGTGGCAGTGATTCGCAGGAAGACGGCCAGTTTGAAGGCTACATGAATAATTACAAGCGCATTATGGAAGACAGCCTCTATGGCGCTGATGTGGAAACTTTTAAAAAGACATCTTCTTCTGCAGTAGAACAAGCCAATGGAGAACGCATCCAACAGATGATCAACGAAGGGGTTAGCTGGATCGGTTATTTCGGCCACTCATCTGCCAACACACTGGCATTTAACCTTACTACCCCGGAATTGTTTAACAACCAGGGCAAGTATCCATTCTTCAACATCAGTGGTTGCAGTGCCGGTAACTTCTTTACGTTCGATCCAATCAGGGTAAATGGTGTAATGTCTATTTCGGAAAAATATGTACTGGCTGAAAGAAGGGGTAGTATTGGCTTTTTGGCATCTACGCACCTTGGTATTCCACCATTCTTAAATTTTTACAATAACCAATTATACCGTGCGGTTTCAAAAGACCTGTATGGTAGCTCAATCGGTAACCAGATAAAGAAAACATTGCAGGACCTGGGAAGCAACCCGGCATCATTGGATTTTTATACCAGGATACACCTGGAAGAATTGAACCTTCATGGCGACCCGGCGATCAAAATAAATCATTTTGCCAAACCGGATTATGCAGTGGAAGATCCACAGGTTAAGATCAGCCCTACACAACCAACTGTTGCCGACAATAGCTTTACACTGAGTGTAAAAATGCTGAACATCGGCAGGGCAAGCAATGACTCAATCAGGATCAACATCACCCGGAAATTGCCGAATGATACGCTCCAGGTAATTTTCAATCAAATGATTGCAGCCCCGGATAACATCGATTCATTCACTTTTACAATACCGATCAATCCTACGGTTGATAAAGGGCTGAATAAATTAACGATCACATTAGATGCAGATGGAAGGGTGGATGAATTGTGCGAAACCAACAACATATTGGTAAGGGATTTCTTTATACAGGAAGATGAGGTTCGCCCGGTATCGCCTTACAATTATTCAATCGTTACACAACAGAACATTACTTACAGCGCTTCTACTGCCAATCCCCTGGGAGGCCAGCGCCAGTATTTAATGGAAGTTGATACCACAGAATTGTTTAACTCTCCATTTAAAAAACAATACACTGCTACCGGAACAGGCGGTATCATACAGTTTACACCTAACAACATCACCTTCACCGACAGTACCGTGTATTACTGGAGAACTTCCATGGTGCCGTTGAACACCGGTACACCGGCTGTTTGGAATAACTATTCTTTCATTTACCTGGTAAACAGCAGCGCAGGTTTCAATCAATCACATTACTACCAGCACCAGAAAAGTATTTACAGCAGTACAATCGGTTTGGACAATGATGGCATATTCCGTTTTAAGGGTGCCAACCGTAACATGCAGATAAAAACCGGTTTGTACCCGGCCATTTTATCAGACAGGATCACGGTAACACTGGATTTTGAACAGTTGGAAATTTATGGTTGTAAATACGGGTCGCTCCAGTTTTTGGTGTACGACAGTACTACGTTGCAACCCTGGACCAACTATAACGTAACGCCTAATGATGGCCGCTACGGAAGCTTTAAAGTGTGTGGCGCCCCAAGAAAATTCTTTGAATTCCCTTATGGCGATCCAATTTACAGGAAACGTGCAATGGATTTTATCGATAGTATTCCTGATGGTATGTATGTATCTATCACCAACCTGGGATGGACACCAAACACTTCTTTCATTGACCAGTGGAAGAATGATACGCTGACACTCGGAGCAGGCAAATCACTGTACCATAAATTAAAGGGAATTGGTTTTACACAGATTGATAGTTTTACCCGGAACCTTGGTTTTGTTTTCTTCTACAGAAAAAATACCAGCAGCTACACACCAAGACAGGTGATGGCAACAACGGCTAACGACCAGGTGGAAGGCAACTTCCCGGTTGTATCAAAATACAAAACCGGTACTATTGAGTCGCCTTCATTCGGCCCGGCTAAAACATGGACCTCACTTCATTGGAGAGGTAAATCTATTGACCGGTTGCCGGGAGATACCGCTAAAATCCAGGTGTTCGGGATTACCAGCACCGGTACACAAAGCCTGCTTGCAACTGTAAATCCGGCGCAGGATACTTCCCTGAGCTTTATCAATGCTGCCACTTATCCATTTGTAAAATTGAAAATGCTGAATGATGATAATGCCAATGCAACACCATACCAGTTAAGATACTGGAGGATCAATGCGGATTATATGCCGGAAGGAGCAGTAGCGCCAAACCTATTCTTTAAAATGAAAGACACTGCAGAGCAGGGAGAGAAAATTGATTTTGCTTTGGCATTCAAAAATATCAGCCCGGTTGCATTTGATAGTTTGAGGGTAAAATTTGTGATCACAGATAAAAATAATGTGCCGCACAATATCCTTTTGCCTAAAAAGAAAGCACTGCAGTCAGGCGATACATTGGTGGTAAATTATACGATCGATACAAAGGATTACCCTGGATTGAACACGCTGTATGTGATGGTTAACCCGGACAACGATCAGCCGGAACAATACCTGTACAATAACTTTATCTACAAAGATTTTTATGTGAAGGCAGATCTTACCAATCCTTTGCTGGATGTAACGTTTGACGGTGTACACATTTTAAACAGGGATATTGTAGCAGCCAAGCCGCACATATTGATCAAACTAAAAGATGAGAACAGGTTTATTGCACTTACTGATACCTCCTTATTGAAAGTGAATGTGCGTTACCCGGCAACCGATGCCAACCCGAATGGTTATTTAAGAAGGTTTTTCTTCGGGGATTCCTTAAGGTTTACACCGGCATCATTGGGCAACGGCGATAACACTGCCAGCATTGATTTTATTCCATATTTTACTGATGATAGTAAAAATGAACCGTATGAATTGATTGTATCAGAAGGGCATGATGTGGTAGGCAACAAAGCCGGCAGCATTGATTATAAAGTAACCTTTAATGTGATCAATACCCCGATGATCAGCAATATGCTGAACTATCCAAATCCATTTACCACTTCCACTGCCTTCGTGTTTACCATTACAGGTGTTGAAGTACCCCAGAATATCCGGATACAGATTTTGACCATCACCGGTAAAGTGGTAAGGGAAATAACCAAAGCCGAACTGGGCGACCTGCACATTGGCCGCAACATCACCGAGTTTAAATGGGATGGAACGGATGTTTACGGATCTAAACTGGCGAATGGCGTTTACCTTTACCGTGTAATTACCAATATGAATGGTAAAAAACTGGATAAGTACAGGGCAGAAGGAGATAATACCGACAAATACTTTAAAGCCGGTTACGGTAAAATGTATTTAATGAGATAATACCTTATTAAGATAACAAAAAGCCACTTTAAC
>CAXTPJ010000136.1:0-7410 GCA_964245855.1 uncultured Ferruginibacter sp.
AATGGCACCAACACCATCAACGTTGATAAATTACCTGTTGGAGTGTACACATTGATGATCACCGAACAGGGAAACACCCGCCAGGTTTTCAAAGTGAACGTTACACATTAATCGAACAATAAAGCAATTGAAACTGCCCTGTTACCAGGGCAGTTTTTTTATACTGACTGTTTTACCATAGTGGAATTTAGTCCATTGATTTAATTAACTTCCGTGATAAATATTTTGTGTTGATTTACATCCTGTTTTTTTTCTGGTTGATTTTTTTAAGCTGGGTGCTCACCCGGTTAAAGTTTGTTAAACAGGCCGGGCTTGGTGCAGCAACAATTATCGCAATCTTTCTATGTAAAATTGCAGCAGGTTTGGTAAGCGGCAAAATCACTGCTGGCAAACCTAATTTTGATACCTGGAACTATCATTTTGAAGCATTAAAAGAATATCATTTACTCTTCACCCATCCCAAAGAATATGTAACCAATCTTTTTCAAACGGGCTACAGCTATGGCTACCAGGGAGTATTTGTAACAACCCATTCTTTCTGGAACGACCTGAAGGATAACCTCATCATTAAAATTGTATCTGTATTGCACATTTTTAGCGGGGGTAATTATTATACCAATGTTGTATTGTATAATTTCCTCACTTTCTTCGGTGGCGTTGCTGTTTTCAGGGTGTTCGATCAATTGTACCCGGGACGTTCCAAACTACTGGTTACGGGAAGTTTCCTGCTGCCTTCGTTGTTATATTTCGGCAGCACTATTCACAAGGACGGTATTATATTTTGTGCATTGGGCATGTTGTTTTTTATCTTTTACCAGGCACTGTATATTTCAGGTTTTACGGTAAAAAAAATAATGGTGATCATCATTTGCCTGCTGCCAATTTTTCTTTTACGCAGTTTCATTTTTATTGGGTTGCTGCCTGCTTTAATAGCACTGGTTATAGCGGTAAAAAAGAAATTCAATGCAACCATTACTTTCAGTGTTGTTTACATAGTTGCAGCCATTATTTTTTTTAACCTGCAATATCTTTTACCATCTGTTAACCTGCCCCAGTACATTGTACAAAAGCAGGCTGAATTTTTAACGCTTGAAAAAGGTAATACTACTGTTCCGGTCGATGTACTGCAACCTGATGGCGTAAGTTTTTTAAAGAATGCCCCGCAGGCTTTATCGCACAGTTTGTTCCGGCCCTACTTAACCGACTATGCCCTCTCCAGGATGTTATTACCGCTGGCCGCAGAATGGTGGTGCTATCAAATGCTATTGATCGCTTTTATTTTTTTCAAAAGAAAAGATCTGTCTTTTAATCATCCGGTCATTATATTCAGCCTTTTTTTTACCCTTTCCATTTGCCTGGTAATTGGTTACACCGTACCCGTTTTAGGTGCTATCGTCCGCTATCGTTCTATCTATCTTCCATTTTTGATCCTGCCCATATTGTCAAATATAGACTGGCAAAAACTATCAGCCATTATTCGGTTTAAAAAATAAAATAATATCTATGTTTGATGTTTTTTAAGCAATAAAAAATCAATTTTTATTACTTTTTAATTGCTTTGTTGGTATAAAATACTTTAAATTGTGTTCTCTAAAACAGAAAAACTATGCAATCTCTACGTTTTAAGGCAATTGACAATTTAGGAACAACAAAGGAAATGAATGTGAAAAGTTCAACTAAAATCACGG
This sequence comes from uncultured Ferruginibacter sp., assembly GCA_964245855.1. Taxonomy (GTDB): domain Bacteria; phylum Bacteroidota; class Bacteroidia; order Chitinophagales; family Chitinophagaceae; genus Ferruginibacter. The sequence goes on from CAXTPJ010000136.1 coordinate 1,689, forward strand.
CTATTTTCGGGGAAAGCGTTTTCACGCTAAAAACTGCACGCCAGTTTTTAAGCGATGAAGCGTACAAAAGCTTGACTGGTTCAATCAAAAGCGGAAAAAAAATTGACCGTGCAATGGGTGGGCAGATCGCCAATGGTTTAAGGGCCTGGGCAGAAAGCAAAGGTGTTACGCATTATACGCACTGGTTTCAACCACTGACTGATTTATCGGCAGAAAAACATGACTCATTTTTTACTTTAAAAGGTGATGGCACACCGATCGAAGAGTTTGAAGGTGCAGCACTGATACAACAGGAGCCGGATGCTTCCTCATTTCCATCCGGTGGTTTAAGGGCAACTTTTGAAGCCCGTGGATACACTGCCTGGGATCCTTCTTCACCGCCTTTCATTATGGAAATCGGACAAGGCAAAACCTTGTGTATCCCTACCATTTTCGTTTCTTATACCGGCGAATCACTGGATGCTAAAACCCCATTGATCAAAGCATTGGTAGCGCTGGATAAAGCTGCAGTAGATGTAGCGCAATATTTTGATAAGAATGTTTCTAAAGTAACTGCTACCCTTGGATGGGAGCAGGAATATTTTGTGATTGATGCAGGTTTGGCAAATGCCCGTCCAGACATCGTTATGACAGGTCGCACCGTTTTTGGCCATGCTCCGGCAAAAGGCCAGCAACTGGAAGATCATTATTTTGGCGCAATACCGGAACGGATCTATGCTTACATGAGAGATTTTGAGGCAGAATCTTACAAACTGGGTATTCCTTTGCGTACAAGGCATAATGAAGTAGCGCCATCACAGTTTGAGTGTGCCCCAATTTTTGAAGAAGCTAACCTGGCGGTTGACCACAATACTTTGCTGATGGACATCATGGCAAGGGTTGCAAAACGCCATGGCTTAATTGTATTACTGCACGAAAAGCCATTTGCCGGTATCAACGGAAGTGGTAAACACAACAACTGGAGTATTGCTACCGATACTGGAGTAAACTTACTGGCACCGGGCAAAACGCCAAAAACCAATTTGATGTTTTTAACGTTCTTCGTTAATACCATTAAAGCGGTTCATGATTATGCACCCTTGTTAAGGGCTTCTATCGCAAGCGCAGGTAACGATCACCGTTTGGGTGCCAACGAAGCGCCTCCTGCCATCATTTCCATATTTATCGGTAAATACTTAACAGAAGTATTGAACCAGGTAGAGACCCGTGTGGGTGGCAAATTTGATGAACAGGATGAAGCCATGCTGAAACTGGATATTCATAAAACCATTCCGGAACTGATGCTGGACAATACCGACAGGAACCGTACTTCACCGTTCGCTTTCACCGGTAATAAATTTGAGTTCCGTGCCGTCGGTTCTGCAGCCAATTGCGCCAATGCCATGACGGTGTTGAACTCAATCGTAGCGCAGACTTTAAAACAATTTAAACTGGATGTTGATGCGTTGATCGAAAAAGGTGATAAGAAAGAGATCGCTATCATGCATACCATTCAGAAATACATCATTGAAAGCAAAGCAGTTTTGTTTGAAGGTGATGGTTACAGCGAAGAATGGGCAGCAGAAGCAGCCAAGAGAGGTTTGCCGAACGTAAAAACTACCCCGTTGGCATTGGATGCTTATGTTACAGATGAAGTAAAACACCTGTTCGAAAGCAACGATATCTACTCTCATTCTGAACTGGAAGCAAGGCATGAAATTATGCTGGAAGCTTACATCAAGAAAGTACAGATCGAAGCAAGGGTAATAGGAGAACTGGCAACTTCAGTTATCCTGCCATCAGCAGTTAAATACCAGAATATCCTCATCGATAACATCAAAGGGCTTAAAGATGCAGGCTTGTCTGAAGCGGCTTATTCAAACCAATTGAATATACTGGAAGATATCAGCAAGCACATCAGTGCTATGAGTACAGGTGTTAAAAACATGATCGAAGAAAGGAAAAAGGCAAATACCCTTACTGATACAAGAGAGAAAGCAATTGCTTACTGTGATAACATTAAAGGCAAATACTTTGATGAGATCCGCTACCATGTTGATAAATTAGAGCTGGTAGTAGATGATTCACACTGGTTGTTACCTAAGTACAGGGAAATGCTGTTCTTAAGATAAAATATCATTTCGCAAGATATACAGTTGCGGAATTAAAATAGCTGGCAAGCAATCGTAAAGACCCGGTCCACTTAATTGTGGATTGGGTTTTTTTATGTTGCAAGAGGCTGCTGAATGATGATTTTATTTTTGTTCCGGGCTTTAGGAACTCGATTAAGCTTTAGTGGCGTCGCACTCTTGTACAGGATATCTTTATTCATCTTTTTTGCTGCTAAGCCAATGTTTGATCATTATAGTAATACAAATTATCTACTGTGCGGTGCAATATTTTAAATTGAAGGATTAAGGCTGACAAAATTTCGTTACCATAACAATTGGTTCAAACCCAATAATATAGCCTCTATCACCTGATCGTAAATTAACACAGTAACCGGGTTGGCCACATCTTTGGCTATGGTTAAGCCGAAGGCGGGATTCAAAAAATGCGGAGCAAATTTTTTGAAAATGGCCAAAGTGGTGGCGTTCCGGTTACGCTGCTACACCGGCGGCAGAGGTGAAAACAATTTGTTTAAAAGATGCAAAAATAAAAGCAGGCACCAGGGCAAAAATCAAATTTGCTAACGAAATCATAAAAGCAAATCAAGATTCACTTTCTACCTTTATACCATTAAACCTTTTTCAACGCATACAATCTATCACCTGCAATTGCAAAAAACTATTTTACCATTTTTAAAAAACATCAAAAATTGAATAACATGAAAAAATTACTATTTATCCTGGCTATCACAATCATTGGCCAGCTATCATTCGCACAAACAACCACTCCTCAAACAGAAGCAGCCAAGCCAACCGGTACAGAAAAAAAACATCACAAAGGCCACGGAAATAAAAAAGCCATGATGAAGGAACTGAATATGACCGACGACCAAAAGGCAAAAATGAAAGAAATGAAAGAAGCCAATAAGGCAAAAAAAGAAGCGATCATTAATGACAGTAAATTAACTGAAGATCAAAAGAAACAGCAATTAAAAGACTTGCATAAAGCTGGTGCAAAAGATATGCAGGGTGTATTAACAGATGAGCAAAAGGCAAAGATGAAAGAAATGAAAGCAAAAAGAAAGGGCGAAAGAAAAGGTAAAAAAGGAGAACCTGCACCCGCAGTAGCGCCACAGAGTTAGTGTTTCAGGATGTAAGAATAAGCAAGCAAGGGGCTGTCAAATATTTGGCAGCCCTTTTTATGTAATTGCTGATGCGACCGGTTTATAAAATGATTGGTATAAATTGCAGCACTTATTTTTTAGTATGAAATATTACATTATAGCAGGGGAAGCAAGTGGTGATTTGCATGGCAGCAATTTGATAAAAGAACTGAACCATTTTGATAGTGTTGCCAGTGTGCGCTGCTGGGGTGGCGATAAAATGGAAGCAGCAGGGGGTAAGCTGGTAAAGCATTACAGGGATCTGGCTTTTATGGGTTTTATTGAAGTGGTAAAAAACTTAGGCACCATATTTAAGAACCTGGCTTTTTGCAAACAGGATATTGTACAATATCAACCCGATGTGCTGATACTCATCGATTACCCGGGCTTTAATTTACGCATAGCCAAATGGGCAAAGCAGCAGGGATTAAAAGTAGTGTACTACATTTCGCCGCAGGTATGGGCATGGAAAGAGAGCAGGGTAAAAGCCATTAAGCGTGATGTAGATAAAATGCTTGTCATTCTACCTTTTGAAAAAGAATTTTATAAACGGTGGCATTACGAAGTAGAATATGTAGGTCATCCCCTAGTGCAGGTGATTGATAATTTTAAACCGGGCAGTTACCTGTTCCCCGACCAAAAAATAATCGCCCTGTTGCCAGGAAGCCGAAAGCAGGAAATACAGGTCAAGCTGCCTATCATGCTGGAAGCAGCTAAAAATTTTCCCGATTACCATTTTGTAGTGGCAAAAGCGCCGGGTGTGGATGAAAGTTTTTACAACGCATTGCTGTCATCGCACCATAACGTTTCAACCATTGTAAACAAAACTTACCAACTACTAAGCGAAGCCAAGGCAGCCCTGGTAACCAGCGGTACTGCCACTTTAGAAACAGCCTTGTTCAATGTTCCGGAAGTAATTTGTTATAAAGGAAGTGCGGTATCCTACCAGATTGCAAAGCGCCTTATCAAAATAAAATACATCTGCCTCGTAAACCTTATCATGGATAAAGAAGTGGTAAAAGAGTTAATACAAAATGAACTGACTGCCACGAATATTACCGCAGCACTGCAGGATCTATTGTTGAATCCTGCAAAGCAACAACAGTTGCAGCAAGATTATACAGCCTTAAAAAAACTGTTAAGCAAGGGAGGAAATGCTTCTGCCAATGCAGCTAAAAGCATTGTTGATTTTTTGAAGCAGTAATATGAAATTAGATCGCTTTTAGTTTGGCAATGGTTCCTGTTGGGTCGGCAGACCTGAAAACGGTATTGCCTGCAACCAGTACATCAGCACCTGCTGCAATAATGGAGGAAGCGTTATCTAACGTAACACCTCCGTCAATTTCAATTTTTACATTCAACGACCGCTCATTGATCATGCTGCGCAATGCTTTAATTTTATTGAGCGTGTTGGGAATGAATGATTGTCCACCGAAACCCGGGTTTACACTCATGATGAGTACCATGTCAATATCACCCAGTACATCTTTCAACAATTCAACCGGCGTATGCGGATTCAATGCTACACCGGCCTGCATACCCAATTTTTTTATCTGCTGGATATTCCGGTGAAGGTGTGTGCAGGCTTCATAATGTACGGTCAGCATATCGGCACCGGCTTTTTTAAAAGCTTCTGCATATTTTTCCGGTTCTTCAATCATCAAATGAACATCACAAAATTTGGTAGTTGCTTTCCTGAAAAATTCAATCAGCATCGGTCCAAAACTAATATTGGGAACAAACCTGCCATCCATCACATCCAGGTGAAACCAATCAGCTTCGCTGGCATTCAGCATATCACAATCCTGTTGCAGTTGTAGAAAATTAGCTGAGAGAAGGGAAGGGGCGATGATGGGCATTTGGTAAGGGGTTGAATGTGGTTTAATATGGTTGAACGTAGTTGAAAATTGATGAATGTTGAATTGTTGAATTGTTGAATTAATTTTAATCCATACCAGATAATATGAATTTTGTCAACCGAAAAAATCACAAATCACAAATCATACATCACAAATCAAGGTGTTATACCCATCTTGCCCAACGCATCTTTTGCTTCTATGTATTCCGGGTCAAATTGTAAAGCCAGGCGGTAATTTTGAATGGCTTCTTCCTTTTTGTTCAGCTTTTCAAAACAACGTCCCATCCAGTAATAGGCTTCTTCATTGGTTCTTTTAACAGCGAGCGAAAGTTCCAGCACTTTTAATGCTTCCAGGTATTTTCCCATGTCATAAAAACAAATGGCTTTTTCCCTGTAGGCAAACAAAAAGCTGTAGTCAATGGACAAACATTTATTGAAAAAATCTATGGCTTTTGTTTTGTTACCTGTGGTACTGTAGTACAAACCCTTTACGAACAACGCCTGCAGTTGAGCATTGGCTTTGGGTGCCATTAACAAAGCATCTGCCATTTCAAGCGCCATCGAATCTTTTGTTAGTGCATATAAAGAGGCAAGCGGCAAAATGTTTTCCGGCA
>CAXTPJ010000137.1:0-7399 GCA_964245855.1 uncultured Ferruginibacter sp.
ATATCAAAAATGAAAAAGCCTTTGGATGTGTCGTACAGGTTTACAAAACCGTCCTGGTCAATGACCTGGTTAGGTGAAGGAACCGTATCAAACAGCAGCCGGCAATCGACCGTTTCGGTTATCACAGCGCCATTGTCATCAACCTTTTTTAGTTTGGCATCGCCTTCATCAAACAGCCAGATATTGTTATCGTAAGAAGTAGCGATGGCTTTTACATTGAAGATGTTTTGCTTGCGCAGGTTGATTACATTCCGCACATTGAGAAAGCGATCCAACACAACAATGGTAGAGAAATTTTGATAGTATAACAATAGTTTCAACGGATTGGTAACATCGATCGAGAATAGTTTACCATACTTTTTTACATCATTGAAAATACCAACGGAGTCGCCGTGACTGTTCAGTTTTTTTAATTGGTTATTATTGGTAACAAGATAAATATTGTCAAGGTTATCAACATTGAAATAAGAGAAATCTCCAGTGATTGTCTTCTCCAGTTTCAGCACAGAGTCTTTCTGCGCCATGGCAGAAGCCATCAAAATTGCGCAACAAAAAACAATACTGGTTATCTTTTTTAACATTATTATTTTTTATAGCTGGTTAAAGTAGTGGTTTTTCCATCAAAAACGGCATAGCTGTTACAATTGATCCATTCACCCAAATTGATGTAGCGGCTGCTGTTGCTTAAAGCATGATCGATGGGTAGGTGTCGATGGCCAAATATGAAATAATTGATGGGTTCTTTTTGCAATACTTCTTTACTGTAAATAAGCAGCCATTCGTTTTCATCGCCTAAAAAAACCTCTTCCACGCCTTCGCCTGCCTGCCTGCTTCTTTGCGAAAAATAGTTGGCAATGCCCATGCCAATTGCCGGCGGAATAATGCCAAACATCCATTGACAAAGCGGGCTGCGGAATATCTTTTTCAAGAATTTATACTTGTGGTCGCCGGGGCCGAGGCCATCACCATGGCCAATCAAAAATTGTTTACCGTTAAAAGTAAAACGGGCGGGTTCAAAATATACCGCCATGTTCAGTTCTTCCTGGAAATAATTTCTTACCCACATATCATGGTTGCCCACAAAAAAGTGCAGCGTGATGCCACTGTCAGACAATTCAGCCAGCTTGCCTAAAATTCTTGTGTACCCTTTTGGCACAACGGTTTTGTATTCAAACCAAAAATCGAACATATCACCAACTATAAAAACTTGCTCTGCACTTGCCTTGATGCTGTCTAAAAATTCAACGATCAATTTTTCACGCTGCAGGCTCGCCATTTTATTGGGAGCGCCAAGGTGAAAGTCGGACAGGAAATATATTTTTTTGTCGGGATGGAGGTTCAAAACTTGTTGTACCAATTATGTTGATGAATAATATTGGCCCAAAAATAATCATTCATTTGTTAACCGTTGTATTTGCAGCAAAGCCATAACTTTTTAGGGGCTGCTTTCAACTAACTTTTATATTTTGTGCAGCAATGGTTTTAATCTATTCATTTGGCAACAGTGCAAGGTTACTATACACCTGTTCTTTTATTTTTAAAGAATTGATGCAGGTTGATTTTTCTATTACAGAAAGCAGGGAGCAATTTGAACAATATGAAAAAGTAAAAATCAACTATTCGCATGAGCGCTTTATTACTGATTGCATAACGATAAGGAATGGAAACCTGTTATTTGAAAATGGGGTTGCACCACAATCGATCAATTGCTTTGAATATCATGGGTACACAGCTTTTTATAAAAAAACCGATTCAGACATAGCTTTTGATCTGTTCGCCGCTTCCTTTTATTTGGTCAGCCGTTACGAAGAATATTTGCCACACCAAAAGGACATGTATGGCCGGTATTCACATGAAAATTCATTGGCATTTAAAGAAGGGTTTTTGCAACTGCCACTGATCAATATTTGGGTGAATGATCTTATCAAAATCATCCAGCAAAAATTTCCTTTCTTCAAAATTTTGTCACCTGCTTTTTCTTTTTCTCCCACGTATGATATTGATATGGCTTTTGCTTACCGGCACAAAGGCTGGTTGCGGAATGTTGGTGGCTTTGTAAAATCTCCCTCTCTTGATAGGATTAAAGTCTTGCTCGGCAAAGCGAAAGATCCGTTTGATGTATATGATTGGCTTGACCAGTTGCATCAGCAATATGCATTACAACCGTTGTATTTTTTTTTATTAGCTGAAAAAAACTGCCGGTATGATAAAAATATTGCTACCGGAAAAAAAGCTATGCAACAGTTGATAGAAGATCATGCAACAAAATATATGATTGGTATTCATCCGAGCTGGCAAAGTGGCGATGATGAAAAATTATTGTTTAGTGAAAAAGCAACGCTTGAAAAAATCAGCCATCAGACAATAACCAACAGCCGCCAGCATTACATACGATTCAATTTACCGGAAGGATATCAACGATTAATAGCAGCAGGGATAACAGGTGATTATTCCATGGGATACGGCAGTATCAATGGTTTCAGGGCTTCTATTGCGGCTGATTTTTATTGGTATGATTTAGTGAATGAGCAGGAAACTTCTTTGCGTATTCATCCATTTTGTTTTATGGATGCCAATGCATTCTATGAGCAGCATTTATCTCCACAGCAGGCTTATAATGAATTGATACAGTATTATGAAACCTGTAAAAAAGCGGGGGGCAAATTGTCAATCATCTGGCACAATAATTTTTTAGGAAGCCATCTGCTATTTGCTGGCTGGCGCCGATGCTATCAAGAGTTTATACATCTTCTTGCGAAGTAGTTTTTTCTTTCTCTTTTTTAACGCTGTAGTTTACCAAAAATACCCCCACTAATGTAACGATGGCGCCATACAAAATATGGATGTTTAATTTTTCATTGAGGAATAATCCTGCAATTAATATGGCAATCAAAGGATTGAAATAAGCATATAAAGAAAACAATGCCGGAGGTAATTTTTTCATAGATAAGATAAAAGCAATAAAACTAATGATGGAACCTGCTATTACGAGGTAACCAATCGCTGTCCATGCTTTCAAAGAAATCTGCTGTATCGGAATAATGTGATTGCTGCTAACAGCAATGCTAAAAAATATGATGGAACTGATAAGCATTTGCCAACCGGTTGAAAAGTATGGATCAACCGTACTCCTGGTTTTGGCGAGGATTATTGTGCCAACGCTCCAGCTTAACATAGCGCCAAAGGACAGCAGGGCGCCGAAAAGAAAAGAAGGCGTAATGTTGTGGAAGGCATTCTCGTAAAACACAATGCCCACGCCGATGATACCTAAAATCAATCCTGCAAAAGTGAGCCTGGAAACATTGCGGTTTTTGAAGAAGATCATTTCAATGAGTACTACGCTTAATGGATACAAAGCGGTGATCAATGAACTTAAACCGGTTGGAATATAATTTAAACTCCAGGTACTGAGGCCATTGGCGCCAACGAACATCAGCAACGACATAACGGCCAGCATTAAAAATTGCTTTGCCGTGGGTATTGGAAGTTTTTTGTAAAATATAAAATAAGATAAAAAACATACAGCCGCCAAACCCTGCCGGATAGCAGCCATTTGAAAAGTGGGCATCGCTGATACAGCAATTTTGCTGGTAACCCAGGTGGTTCCCCATACAATGCTGGTAATGCACAGTGCAATGTAGCCGCCTGTTTTATTCTTGCTGTCCAAAGAAGGAAAACTTGTGATGGTTGAGGTGTAAGTTGTACTTGGTGAGTTACCCCTCAAAGGTTGACTCACCAAGTATAACAGCTAGTGTTTAAAATGCCTGAGCCCGGTGATTACCATGGCGAGGTTATTATCCTTGCAATATTGAATGGAATCATTATCCCGGATAGAACCCCCGGGTTGTATAAAAGAAGTGATGCCTGCTGCATGGGCAATCTTTACGCAATCATCAAAAGGAAAAAAGGCATCGCTGCCCAAAGATGCACTAGCAAGATTAAAGTTGAATTGCTTTGCTTTTTCAATTGATTGGCGCAACGAATCAATTCTCGATGTTTGTCCACAACCTTTGCCAATCAGTTGTTTGTTTTTAACCAGTGCAATTGAATTGCTCTTTAAATGTTTGGCGATCAGGTTGGCAAAAGCCAGGTCTTCTTTTTCATCGGCAGTAGTATCTCGTCCGCCGCTTTCTTTCCAGTCGGTATAATTGCCTTGGTCGTTTTGTTCGGTTAAAATACCGTTCAGTACAGATTTGTATTGTGAGGTAGGCAGTTGCGATTGTTCTGCTAATTGCAATAAGATCCTATTCTTTTTTGCCTGTAATACTGCCAATGCATCTTCATCAAATGCCGGTGCAATCAATACTTCAAAAAATATTTCGCTGATGGCATCAGCAGTTGCTTTGTCGATGGTTTGATTGGTAACGAGTACGCCACCGAAAGCACTTTCCGGGTCGCCGGCCAAGGCTGCATCCCACGCTTCTTTTACTGATGGCCTTGCTGCTACGCCACAAACATTGGTGTGTTTGATGATGGCAAAGACAGCCCCGGCCTCTTCCAAACCTCCCCCTGTGGGGGAGGCCTCCTGAGCCTGATTAGTTGTAGTGCTTTTAAATTCGTTGATGAGTTGGATTGCAGCATCAACATCTACCAGGTTATTGTAGGATAATTCTTTGCCGTGGAGCTTATCGAATACTTCGTTTTGATTGCCATAGAAAATGCCCTGCTGGTGAGGGTTTTCGCCGTAACGCAACACGCTCTTTTCTTTATTGAAAGGATTTACAAAAGTTGTATGATTGAAATAATTAGAGATGGCAAGATCGTAGCCGGTACAAACATCAAAGGCTTTAATGGCAAACATCCTTCTTTGTTCAATGCTGGTAAAGCCCTGTTGTTCCTGCAATATTTCTTCCAGTACTGCATAGTCTTTTTTTGCAGCTACCACTACTACATCCTGGTGATTTTTAGCAGCGCCACGGATCATGCTTGGGCCACCGATGTCTATCTTTTCAATAATCAGCGATTCATTTACTTCAGTGCCGGCAACAGAAGCATTGAGTTTTTGTTCTGCCACAGTTTCTTCAAATGGATACAGGTCAACAATTACCAGGTCTATTTCAGGAATGTTGTATTGCTTCATTTCCTTCACATCTGTTTCATTACTTCTTCTTCCTAAAATGCCACCAAACACAGATGGATGAAGGGTTTTAACCCGGCCACCTAAAATGGAAGGATAGGTAGTGAGTGATTCTACCGGAACGCAGGGTACATTCAATTCCTCAATAAATTTTTGCGTGCCGCCGGTTGAATAGATGGTTACATCGAGGTGATGTAATTGACGGATGATGTTTTCCAAACCATCTTTATAAAATACGGAAATGAGTGCTGATTGAATTTTTTTTGACATGCTGTTAAAGAAATTTGTGGCAGCGGCAGTTTAGCAGGACTGTTAAACAAATTACCAATCCATGATAAAAGCACCCTGTTCCGGAATTGAATAATGCCGCAAATGTAGCTGATCGCAGGCTGCTTTCCATTGTTCAATTTTCCACAAACTATTAGACGCATCAAAAACATATAGGCTGCAGTTGAATACCTTTGTCAGCCCTTCAATAGAGCATTTTGGATTTTTGGAAATAATTATCACATCCACCACTATTTTTTCAGCAGTTGGTTCAGGAAAGAATGATTCCTCTACCAGCAGTATTATTTTCTTTCCATACTGAAAAAATTTGCCTTTCCTGAAAAGTCCCGGCAGTGAATCAATACGATTGTTTAATTGCAATGCGATCCTGGCGGGCTTTAAATGAAAATTTTGGAGCAAGCCATCTTCGAGCAAAATGCTGTCGCCGATAAATTGATAATCGCTGCCATTTACAAAATCAATCGCCTGGTGCTTCGATACATTATAAACAATGAGTTTCTGCTGGTTGCTTACTTTCCAGCTAATGATACCATGCATCAAAACAAAACCGGTTAAACAGATCAGCGACCAGCGCATCATTTTTTTATTGTTGCTGATCAGCCAGGCTGCAGCGAAAATGATCAACGCATACAACAGCAAGGTGCTGGCAACACTGGCTGAAATCTTATCCCATACTGCAAAAGGTAATTCATTAATGTACAAGATGAATTTGTTCATCAAGGTCAGCAGGGCGCCGGTTACTTTGCCGGCATACTCGGCAACAAAAGGGATCCAGGCAAAGCAAACAAGGAAAATAGCGGCATACAAAATAACCGTTGACAAAGGCACCGCCACCAGATTGGTAATTAAAAACAACATCGGGAACTGGTGGAAATAGTAAATGCAAACGGGGAAAGTTAGTACCTGTGCAGCGGTTGTTAAGGCAGTAGCTTTCCAAACAGTATCCAATAATTTGTTTTGAAAGTAGAAGATATTATAAATGGGTTTTTGAAAAGCAACGATCCCTACTACAGCAAGATAACTTAACTGAAATCCTACATCCCACAAATAGTATGGATTGTAACAAAGCATCACCATGGCTGAGGCAGCAAGTGAATTGTAAATGGATGATTGCTTAAGTAAATATTTTCCCAGTGTGATAAAAGTAAACATGACTGCAGAACGGATCACAGAGGCAGCGCCGCCGGTGAGTAAAGAGAAAACCCACAGGCAAATCAATATTAACAGCGCTTGTAGTAATTTGGATTTGTTTATGATGGGAATTTTTGCAAACAGTAATACCAGCATACCGTATATCAAAGCCAGGTGCATTCCTGAAATAGCGATGATATGCACCACGCCGGTATTGCTGTAAGCCTGCACTAAATCTTTGTCAAGATCATTCGTATAGCCGATCAGCAAAGCTTCTGCAATGCCCAGTTCATCTTTTCCATTATTGATATGCTTTTGCAGGATAGATAAAATATTATTCCTGGCTGAAAAAATGAATTGTTGAAATTGATCAGTGTTACTTCCTTCCAGCTTTACCCAGTCTTTTTCTTTTAAGAAAGCCTGGTGAAACAGTTGCTGAAACGCAGCATAACGTTCATAGTTAAACGCACCCGGGTTACCGCTGTTTTTGATGGCTTGTAACTTTTTGCTGATCAGTATGCGGTCGCCATATCGGAGGTTATTCGGTAGACTGTCTTTAGAAAAATAAAGCAATAGTTTTCCTTCACTTGCAATGCTTGTATTGTTTTTTTGTATTACTTCCTCAACCTTTGCAACCGCCTTATATGATTTTGCTTTTTCAATCAGTGGTTCATTAATGCCGACAATAATGTAGCTGCTGTCTTTATAATTGTGTCCATACCAGCCTGAACTATGCCGGATATCTTTTTGCCAGGTAACCATTGCGCCAACACTTAGCAGCAATGCATTTAGTACAATACCTTTTGCCGCCAGTAATTTAAAATTTACCGCAACCGGTAGAAAAGAAAAAAGAAGGAAGGCAATGGTAAAGTCGTGGCCACGTGACCTATCATGTAATCTCAT
>CAXTPJ010000138.1:0-7397 GCA_964245855.1 uncultured Ferruginibacter sp.
ACCATTCACCCTGGCAATATAAGGCGCCCTTTTACTCACCATCGTATTCAGCTTATTGTAACCTCCCTGGAAAAATTCCAATGGATAAGGCGCAAAAACACTTTTCAATCCATTGCCGCCGGTACCGCTTACATACATGCCGGGGTACTCTTCCAGGTCAGCTTCCAATACAACCGCTTTAACCTTTCCTTCATCAATCATCACCGGTAAAAAACCCAGTGTATCAGTGTAAGTTTTTGCAATGGTTTGTTTGGTGTACAAGGCTTCAAAAGACTGAACATACTGTTCTGTCCCCCGCAAGTCACGCACATAAGGAATCAGCGTTTTAAAATCCTGTTCAACATTAAACTCAGCCTGCTCCGATTGTATCGTCAGCATTCCTTTTCTTGATGTAAAAAAACGGTATGCCACGCCATCATTGTAAGCCCTTACTATCATACCATAATCGCCTTTGCACTGAATGGTTAACTGGTTGTAATTGTCTACCACCACCTGTTTTTTATAAATTGGTGTATTAAATGTAGTGTTCACCGAAACGGTCTTTGAAGAATTGACCATTGCATTTTTGCCCAACACTTCCCCATTTTCTAGCGTAAGCGAAATTGCTGAAGTAGCAATAACAACGGCACTTTCATGCTGTACACTCCACGTTAGTGCAGCGCCTGCACTGATTGTCACCACATTCTTCTTATCAGGAGAACTAACTGTAAAACTTTTATTTTTTTGTGCCGATGATGTTGAAATACCCAGTACGAAAAAAGTAATGAAGGATGTTATAATACATTTCATGAGCTAAAATTATTTGACCGATGATAAGTGCTTTACAATATTTTTTGTTTACCAACTGTTGTTTTCCATGGCATCGACATTGGCGACGCTCCGTTCAAATGCAGTTTTTCCATGGCAGCTTAACCCTGCTGATTTTACCAGTTTGCCATAATTAAAACTTGTCCAGGTATCAGTCTACCGAAACTATAGCAGTTGGTTTAACCGCTTCAATGGTTACCGATGCCGCTTTCAGATTGGTACTGGTGGCGGTCAAAACTATTTTACCTGCTGCCCCGGTTGATTGTACAATTACCTGTGCCAAACCGTTGAACAATTTTCGTTTGTATGCCGGCGCAGGCGTAACAATTTGTATCAAACCCGGATTGGTGTTGATGCTGCTCCAGCTATGTTCTTTTACAAATGGTGTTGCCACTATAACAATGTTATTGTTTCCGGCAAGCAGCACAGAAGCATCCAATACATACCCATCACGCCTGATTGATTTTTCATTTTGCATGATTGGTTTGCCATTGACGTAAACAGATTGTGCTGTACCAAGACTATCATAAAAAAACGTAACTGTTTCATTGTTTTTCAACTCTGGCAATGTGAACACGCCGTTGTACAAAACGGCTTTGTTTTTCTGTGCAAATGCGGCAGTGCGTTCGTCGGTAAAAGCTGGCTTCCATCCGGCGGCGGTGTGATCATAAGCAGTATCAACAGCTACGTTTACAGCATCAGCAGCTTTTTCCCAAAGCGCTTCGATTTTAATTTCCCGGATAGTTTCTATAAACTTATCCTGCTCTAAAGAAACAGGGTCACCATTGCCTGCACCAATGATCTTACCAGGGCCACTTATCGAAAAACTAATTTCTTCATTTGCCGTTGGCACATGAAGCCCGTTTAAATCTTTTGCATCAACCGTCAATATCGCCAGGTCTGTATTATCTGCTTTTATGTGATACCGATTGCTTGTTGCATGAATGGTTGCTGCGTTGCCGGTTGTTTGTACTTTGTCGTAGGCTATCTTCTTACCGTTATTATATCCAATTGCTTCCAAAGTTCCCGGCGTATAATTTACGTTCCATTCCAGGTGGCTGTTGGGTTGCATTGTTTGTTTACCCAAACTTTTTTTATTAAGGAACAACTCTACTGCATCGCAGTTGCTGTATGCCCATACTTCAACCGGTTGCCCTTCTTTATCTTTCCAGTTCCAGTGTGGCAGTATGTGCAGGATAGTATCTTTTGTCCACCAGGATTTTAAATACCAGGCGTCATCTTTTGGAAAGCCGCAAAGATCAACCATTCCAAAGTAAGAGGCAATGGATGGCCAGCTATAAGGAGTAGGCTCACCCCGGTAATCAAAACCAGTCCAGATGAACATGCCTGCCAGGTAAGCCCTTGAAGCGTAGTGTTTCCATCCATCTTCTATGCTGATAAAAAAGTTATTGGGGGGCTTATCATAAGCAGGAATGATGTGCTTTTCATCATCCCTGAAGTAAGCGCCACGGGTAGCATTGGTGCTGCCTTCTTCTGTTCCCCAAATACTTTGTTTCGGGAACAACCTGTGCTGTTCATCGGTACTTTTATTAGCAATGTAGTTGATGCCGATCAAATCCATAACAGTGGTTATGCCATTGCTGCCAATGCCGCCGCTGAAAGCTGCGGTGGCCGGGCGGGTACTGTCAAGTGAATGTACAAAAGCCTGCATGGTTGCAGCTATCCTTGCACCCGTGATGCTATTTTCTATGCCCCACTCTTCGTTGCCAATGCTCCAACTGATGATGCTTGGATGATTGTAATCCCTTTCGATCAGTTGCCTTAGATCATCCAGGTGGGTTTGTGTTATGCCCATCAGGCGGTTCTCATCTATCACCAGCATTCCAAGGCGGTCGCAGGCATCCAGCAATTCAGGTGTTGGCGGGTTATGGCTGCAGCGGTAGGCATTGCACCCAAAACTTTTCAATGTCCTGATCCTGAAATCCTGCAATGCATCCGGTATGGCAGAACCAACACCTGCATGATCCTGGTGGTTATTGGTACCCATGATCTTAACATGCTTTCCGTTCAGAAAAAAACCTTCGTTGCTGTCAAAGCGGATGGTACGTATACCAAAAGTTGTTTTATAAGTATCAATAGACTTTCCATCCTGCAAAATGTTTGTTTGTAAAGTGTAGAGATAAGGGTTTTCAATACTCCACAGTATCGGCTGGTTAACTTCCACCACACAGTTGACTACTTGCTGCTTCAATGCCGGCAAACTAATCTCTTTCACCTGCTGCATGCCAATTGCTTTTCCATTTCTGTCTATTACTGATTGGAGTATGGAAAAACTTTTTGTTTCTTTCGAGTCGTTACTAACAGTAGCGGCTATCTGTACAGTTGCACGGCCTTTGTCCAAAATGGAAGTAACCGCTGTTCCATTGCTGGCTACATGCAGTTCATCAGTCTTATTCAACCAAACATGGCGATAGATGCCGGCACCTTCATAAAACCAGCCCTCTTCCATCATAGCATCTACCCTTACTGCGATTACATTGTTGCCGCCATAATTCAGGTAAGCAGAAATATCATACTCTACACCCAGATAACCACTTGAATGCGTACCCAGGTATTGCCCATTCACCCATACTTTACTGTTGCGAAAAACACCATCAAAGGCAATGCTGATATGCCTTCCAAGATCAGCAGTTGGAACTGTAAAATTCTTACGGTACCAGCCAATACTGGATGCCGGGAAGTTTTTACCGATTGCTTTAAAACCATGACTGAGGCTGCCATTTTTATCGAACGGAAGTTCTACGGCCCAATCATGCGGCAGGTTGAGTTTACGCCAGGAGCGGTCATCAAAATTAGCAGCAGCGGCACCGTCGCCATATCCCGCTTTTGCCAAATAAGAGAAGCTGCCTGTGCCATTATCAAAATCTTTCTTTGTATCTGATGCGTGGCCAAAAGCAAAACGCCAATTAAAATCCATCGGCAAATGCTCCCTTCCTCCATTGGCCTGGGCAACAATTCCGAAAATTATTATAAAAAGAAAAACCGGCATCAACAGCAATACTCTTCTCATTGTTGTAATTTTTTACAATAAATTTTAAGCAGCACAGCAAAGCATTACCGGTACTTTTTTAAGACAAACCTTATTACTTCTTACCGGTAGCTGCCCACAATATGCCGCCATAAATGTGATTTAAAAATGCAGCCTCGCTGTACACTGATGGCATGTGGCCCAGGCCGGTGTAAAAAGCCCTGCCGCCATCATAATCATGGTACCAGGCAATGGGATGAAAACCACCCATTCCATCGCCCTTTTTATTTTGATCGCCCCAGGATGTTTTGGGGTTATAACTTGATTCATCCACTGCCAAAATATAATTCAGCCCGGTGGTAGTTTCTGC
The DNA here is from genome assembly GCA_964245855.1 of uncultured Ferruginibacter sp. Classification (GTDB taxonomy): domain Bacteria; phylum Bacteroidota; class Bacteroidia; order Chitinophagales; family Chitinophagaceae; genus Ferruginibacter. The sequence goes on from CAXTPJ010000138.1 coordinate 4,167, forward strand.
ATCATACTGGTACCATTCATCTGTCCACCACTGGTTGTCTGCAAACCCAAATAGGCCAGGAAATTTATTATTGGTTAATTTCAATCTGGCAGTTTGAATGGCAGGATGAATGTGAAACATACGGCCCACAAGTTTTGTGTACCAAAGCCAGTCATATTCTGTATCTGCGGCACTGTGAATACCAACATATCCTTTCCCTGACTGGATAAAATGTTCGATGGCTTTTTGTTCTGCATCATTGAAAATATTACCGGTGGTGTTTAAAAAATTGATCACCTGGAAACCTTCGAGGTACTTATCAGTAATTGCTGTACCATCCTGGTGCCAGGTTACATCAAAAAAATGCCTTGTTGCCAAACCCCTGATACCGGCCACTCCTTCATTGATGGATTCATGGTGCCAGCCGGCAGTTTTTGTAACCAGCAGCGCATTGAACTGCTTTTTATCCTGCGCATATACAAGGGTGTTAGTTAAGACCAAAATAGCCAACCATACTACTCGTTTACTTTTCATACAATCGTTTTTATAACTATCAATATTGATGTTATAAAGATACACTGGTGTTGTTAATGATTTATACAGGTTAATTATTTGGGCTAATAGATTCATTGAAAAATTTCATTCAAAATATGCCGCATATTCTTTTGGTACTTCTTTACATTCTTTTATCAGCACCTCTTTATAATATACTTCGGCAGCTTCGCTTTGCAACTGAATCTTTCCTTTGGTTAAAGGCTGACAGGCCTTTCCATCCCAATACCTCGAGTTGGCCAATACCATTACTACTTTGCCATTTACAATGTGAATACTTTTGCCATTGAAACAGATCAACTCAAGAGCGGTATAACCACCATTGATGGTTTCATAATCGGTACTCCGCATACAAAATCCTGTATTGCCCGTTTGTGCCCCTACTGATAAAAATGGTTGCCGTTCGCTTGCAATCGCATTCATACTGCCTTCGGGTAAAAAAGCTTTTATATCTATGGCAGCCTTGGCAATGGACCAATAATCACCCATGTGGCCTTCCATAATTTGAAACTCCTGCCCCAGCATCCACGCCCTCCAGTAATCTGCACCACAGGCTCCCTGCGAATGATAAATAACACCCGCATCTTTCAGTTTATCCGTTCTTGGCGGCCACTTTTTTTTGCCCCATCTTACTTTTAGTTTCAAGTGATAATTTTCATATTCCTGTTTGGTAAAAATGCAGCCGTAAATTTCACCCGACACTTTTACTACCGGCTTGCCATTTTCTTCCATGACAGTAAATACATTGGCCTCATTTTTATTATACCCAATGGGTTGCAGCGTGTCTCCCTTATCGTTGACAGGCATAGCACCATTGTAATCTGCTTTGTGCCGATAACTCAGGTACATGTCCCATTGCGAAAGGGTTTTATCCAGCAAAGGTTTCCAGCCTCCTGTTACACTTTTTTGAGCAAAGCTGCTTATGGCCAGCAGCAGACAAAACAAAAAAACCGTTACTTTCTTCATTGATCGACACGTTAAAATTTTTCTTATTTACCATTCAATTTTATCATCACGCTTTTTCCTGTATACGGGTTAGTTGTTAAACCATCCTGTTGAAAATCCATTCCGGACGGCTTTGCTTTACTGATCACTTTCACCAGGAAGGTTCGCTTTTTCAGCATGCCGGTAAAACTTGCTTTTCGATCGGCGATGGTAAGGCTGCCGCTTGCTTCATCATACCTGAATTGTATTTCAGCATAAGCGCCTTTTTCATAATTATAATTCAAGCCTTCATCTTCATACAAAGTGAAAACCGCATCCTTACCAGTGTACACATACAATGTAACAGGATCAGCAGGCTTTTCATTGCTGTACTGAATCTCAGGGCCGGTTGGAATGATCGAACCTTCCTTAACAAAAACTGGTATTTTATCATAAGGGGCATCAACAGTAACTTGCCGGCCACCGTCATAAAATTTTCCGGAATACAAATCATACCAACCCTGGCCTTCCGGCAGGTATAATTTTCGGTTGGTTGCTTTATAAGTATAAACAGGGTTGATCAATAAAGAAGGGCCAAACATAAACTGGTCACCAATGTTTTCCACGGCTGTATCTTTTCCAAAGTCCATCACCAAGCCTCTCATAATCGTGTAGTCGTTGTGGTATGCATGGCCCGCCAATGAGTAGATGTATGGCATCAACCGGTAACGCAACTTATCATAATACAGCATGCTTTTATAAGCCGGATGATCTTCCGGGGCAATATTATACATTTCCCGGTACGGGAACTGTCCGTGCGCCCTGAACAAAGGAATAAAACTTCCAAACTGGTACCAGCGGGTTTGCAATTCTCGCCACTCAGCAAGGTCTGTATCATTGGGTTTTTCATATCTTTTTTCAACCGAAAAACCACCGATATCCATTGCCCAGTAAGGCAGGCCGGAGATAGAAAAATTCAATCCTGCACTGATCTGTGTCCGCATATCTTCCCAGCGGGAAGCAATATCTCCGCTCCAGATACTGGCTGCATAGCGTTGAGAACCTGCAAACCCGGAACGGGTCAATAAAAAAACACGCCTGTTAGCATCACTGCTTCTTTGCCCCTCATAAATACCTTTGGCATTCTGCAATGGATACGCATTCATATATTCAGCGGCTGTACCCAATGCGGTGGGCGACATTTGTTTCTTTCTTTCCTGGGGAGAAGAGTTGGATAATATGTCCGGCTCACTGGCATCCATCCACCAGGCATCAATTCCTTTTATATAGATCTTGTCATGTATCAGTTTCCAAAAACCTTTCCGGGCATCTTCATTAAATACATCATAAAAAGTAGAAACATACCCCTGGCCAACCCAATCTTTGTGAGGTTCTGCAATCGTTCTTTTGTACAACCACCCTTTGGCATCAAACTGTTTAAATGCATCAATACCCTCATAAAATTTTGGCCATACCGAAATCATCAATTGCGCCTTGTATTTTTTGTGCAACATACCGATCATGCTGTCAGGATTGGGAAATCGGGCTGCATCAAACTCCTGGCTGCCCCAATCGTTTTCCTTCCAGTACGACCAGTCGAGTACGATATTATCCAGTGGGATTTTTCTTTTGCGAAACTCAGCAGCAGCGGTCAATATTTCTTCCTGTGTTTTATAGCGCTCCCTACTTTGCCAAAAGCCCATAGCCCATTTTGGAACAAGGGTAGCCTTACCTGTTAGTTGGCGGTAACCATGTACCACTTCATCCGCATTGCTC
>CAXTPJ010000139.1:0-7387 GCA_964245855.1 uncultured Ferruginibacter sp.
CTCCAAGACAACACCGTTTGAAAATTTCACACTGAACCTTACTTTCCACAACACTGACATTAAAGATTATCAAACCAATGTGCAGTCACCTGAGTTAGGCGTTAACCGTGGTTATATCGCCAACGCTGAAAAGGTGAATGTAAAAGGTTTTGAACTCGATGCAAACATCAAAGCCAATCAATACTTTACTTTTTATGGCGCTGCAGCATACACTGATGCCAAATATGTAAAGTTCACCAATGCGCCATTGCCATTGGAAGAAACCGGTACAACATTGAATGGCCAACAGGTGGCTTTCAAAGATATTTCAGGAGGTGTATTGCCGGGTATTTCTAAATGGGCAGGATCATTGGGCGGTGAGTTTACTGCACCTACTGCCTTTCTTGGTAAGGCCGGTAAATTCTTCGTTGCACTCGAAGGTTTCTATCGTTCGTCTTTTTCATCCAGCCCGTCTCCGTCAGCTTACCTAAATATTGATGGTTACACTTTGGTGAATAGCCGCATTGGTTTCCGTGCAATCAATGGTCTCTCTGCATTTATCTGGGCGAGGAATTTGCTGGATAAAAACTACTACGAACAATTGCTGGTAGCAGGCGGTAATGCCGGCCAATACGCAGCCGTACTGGGCGATCAGCGGACATACGGTGTTACGTTGAGGTATAGTTTTTAAGTGATGATAAAATAATTATCGGACTACCGTTAACGTATATACGTTAACGGTAGTTTTGATTTGAAGAAAAAAGCTTTTGGAACAGGCATTCGTTTTTCATGTCAGCATCGTTGTGTCACTCACTTGTACTGGTTGTTATAATGGCATCTTTTAGTAACACGCCAATTCTATAAAATCACATTAATAAATTGAAACTGAATATACTTTTTATACGGTACTTCATTTATAAACGCATAGCCACGTGGCCGAGAGGATAGGTTAAAGTCTGCAAAACTTTTTACGATGGTTCGAATCCATCCGTGGCGTCAATAATTTTTATCGCAGTTTCTTCTTTAACAAAAACAAGCGATTATTTGCAGGCATTGTTTTGTTTATCCAACTGATTAAATAAGCCGGAATCGATTTTTGATTTACTGAAAGACAGCTAGTTCCCTTGCTTTTACCTCTCTTGTTTCTCTCTGTTGTAGAAATATTTATTCAAGTAATGGGACGTTTCTTTTATTGATAGCCTGATTAATAGTTATTGCTTCCATGAAAAACAAAAGTACAAGCGTGCGACGCCAGTGCAGTTGCAATGAAAAACAACTGCAGGTAACAAAATCATTTTGATAAATGCGAAGCAACCACGTAGACAGTTGTTAATCAGGATACAAAAAAACGGAAGCTATTGCTTCCGTTTTTTTATGTTTTATAAATTCTATTAATTCCCGAACAGGAAATAGGCAATGATGAGCGTGATGATGATGTTGAATAACTGCGCAATTAAGAATGCATACAATGGTTTGCGGTTGTCGTTTTTGAAGAGGTCGGCAAAATTTGTTTCGAGGCCAATGCTGGTGAACGCCAGAACAAACCAGAGGGATTGGATGTTTTTCAAACTGTCTTTTACACCCGTGATGGTAGCTTCATTCAATACAAATGAGAACAGCAATGAGGCACCGATAAAGGCCAGCACAAATTTTGGGAACCGTTCCCAAATAATACCCAGCGTTGGTTTTTGCTCTACACCATCAATGATGGTCTTGTTGGTGTAAGTCCAGTACAGTGAAATGGAGAATGCAGCAATGCCCAGCAATACATTTTGTGAAAATTTTACGATGGTACTTATTTTAAGCGCTGTATCGCCAACCAATGTTCCGGAAGCAACCACAGCGCCGGTGGTATCAATACTACCACCCAGCCAGGCGCCGGTAACTTCCTGCGACAAGCCCCAATACCTTGCCAGGTAAGGCATTCCGATCATCATGGGTATAGCTGTGATAAGCACCAATGAAATAACGTAGGATAATTTTTTAGTGTCGCCTTTGATGGCGCCTGCCGTTGCAATGGCAGCCGATACACCGCAGATGGACACCGCACTGGCGATCATCATGGTGAGCTCATTATCAATCTTCAATTTCTTGCAGAGCCAGTAGGCAAAATACCAAACAGATACCACCACTACCAGCGCCTGTATTAATCCGTACAGACCAGCTTTTAAAATATCAGCAAAAATGATGGTGGTGCCCAGTAATACCAATCCGATCTTTACAAACAATTCTGCTGACAAGACTTTACGAAACCAATCGGGCAGTACAATAAAATTGCCGATCATTAACCCAAGTGACAGACTGAAAATAACAGCTTCTAAATTCAAGGCCTTTACTTCCTTGTTGCCAGCCAGTACCAGTGCAATAATGGTGATTATATACACAATAGGAAAGCTGATAAAGAAATGGCGGATATTCTTGCCTGTTAGTAAGCTACTGAATACGCCAATGATGATGACAAATAAAAACTGCAAACCAAGTTTCGATAGGTTGGCTGCTGCAAATACTTTACCGGTAAGATCGTCAACTGAACTCCAGCCATACACCGGTGACAATGGCTTGATACCCGCAATGGCGAGCAGGATGATTAAAAAACCAAGCAGTACTACTACCCAGTCTTCATGCAATTGTATCAATGGTTTGTTGGTGGTTGTCATGTAAGCTATGTTGTTTGGTGGTTGTTAAAAAGATCTTTCCATACCCTTTGTGCAGCATGATAGCCGCACATGCCATGAACGCCGCCGCCGGGTGGAGTGGAGGAGGAACAAATGTATAATCCTTCGGCCGAGGTGCGGTAAGGCGAATAGCGCAATGCCGGCCTGGTAAATAACTGGCCAAGATCGATGATGCCGCCGTTGATATCGCCGCCTATGTAATTGGGGTTGTAAGCAGCTAATGCAGCAGTATTCATTGTGTGTTTGGCGATGATGCAATCTTTGAAACCCGGCGCAAAGCGTTCGATCTGCTGTTCAATGGCGTAGCTCATATCAACCGTAGAGCCATTGGGTACATGGCAATAAGCCCAGGCGGTATGTTTGCCTGCAGGCGCCCTGTTGCTGTCAAAAACACTTTGCTGTGCCAGCAGGACAAATGGTTTGTCAATATGCCGACCATTACTGGTTTGCTGTTCTGATAAAGCAATCTCTTCCAGCGTATTGCCAATATGGACGGTGCCTGCTTTTTTGCAGTTGCCTGCTGTGAAAGGAATGGGTTCACTCAATGCAAAGTCCATTTTAAAAACGCCCATGCCATAACGGTATCGTTTCAACTGCCATTCGTAAATGGGAGAGAAGGTATGGCCGGCAATTTCCAGTAATTGTTTTGGTGTAACATCGAATAGCACCGCATTTGCAGCAGGAATATCTTTGAGTGACCTTACATAAATGCCTGTTTCAATTTTACCGCCAATTGAAATAAAGTAATTCGCCAGTGCATTGGCAATATTTTGGGAGCCTCCTTTCGGTATAGGCCATCCGCCAATGTGGCCGGCAGCAGATAATACCAAACCAATGGCCGAAGTAGCTGCATTGGACAAGGGTTGAATAGAATGTGCTGCCATGCCCGCCCATAATCCTTTCGCTTTTTCTCCCTTGAATCTTTTGGATAATTGTTGTGCTGAAGTCAATGCCTTTAAACCAAAGGCGCCCATTCTAAAGGGATGTTTGGGAAAATGCAAAGGCGCCAATACATCATCGGCGATCAAAGGCCAGTCATCAATAATTGGCTGGATCAATTTTTTGTATGCATTTTCGTCTATTCCTAACTGTTGTGCGGTTTCATCAACAGACTTTGTCAATATCGCTGCGGTTCCATCATCGAATGGATGAGCAGCGGAAATGGGCGGATAAGTGTATTCCAGTCCAAATTCTTCAAGTGGCAAGGTTTTAAAAAAAGGAGAACCCGCTGCCAGCGGATGCACTGCTGAACAGATGTCATGGATAAAACCCGGCTCAGTTAATTCAGCGGAGCGAAGACCGCCGCCGATTTCCTTCTTTCCTTCAATGATTAAAACAGACAATCCTTTTTGCTGCAGGGCAATAGCTGCCGCAAACCCATTGGGGCCGGAACCGATTACTACTACATCTGTTTCTTTTTTCGTCATATTTAATCCTTAACCTATCTTAACTGTGTAACCTATCAGTTTTTTAGGTGCCACGAATGCACGAATAAACACGAATAATTTTGTATTTCATTCGTGACCATTAGTGCATTCGTGGCAAATTATTTATTATCGGCTCTTCAAATATACCCTTCCATCCTAAGCATTAAAATTCGGTGATGGTTGTTTGTCTTCCTTCTACCAAAGGATATTTTTTATCCAGTTTATCCAGCACTACTTTTATAGAGTCTTTAAATTCATTAGGGCCTGACAAAATAATGCGGTTGGGTGAAGGCCTGCTGTAGCTGAGCAATTGCTTTTCGTTGGCCTGGTATTTATTTTTGTTTTGCAGTTGCAGCAAATGTTTTACGGTGTCAGCTTTATAAAAAAAATATCTTCTGTCGCCTGCCATGCCACCCACTTCCCACCTTGTAACGCCGAGGTCACGGTTCTTTTTTTCTTTTTTTAATTTGTCGGAATCCTGTGTATTTACCTGGTTCAGTTTGCTGTTGCCTTTATCGCCTTTTACTCTCAATGGTGAATAGCCGATCATTCGGTCTGCAATGGCGCCACGGTTGGTTTTATAACTGAGGGTTGACCAGCTTTCAAAAATGGCATCCTGCCAACGGATCGAGTCTTGGGGAGTGTACGGTATCTCTTTATTGTTGAGAGAAAAGGAGGTTACATTGTAATATCCTTTAACTGATGCTAACCCCGGAGTGCTGGGAATATTGTAATTGTTCCCATTAAAAAAACCGTACCCCCAGGCAGCAGCAGCCAACGGAACAAAAATAAAATTGAAGGTAACCTTAAGGCCTGTACGCAAATTGCGTTGCCATTTTTCTGAAATGATTGGGTTGTAGCGGTAGGGGCGAAGGATATCTTTTTCATTCACTAACAGTTTCCAGATATACGGCAGATCATACCAGGCAATGAAGATGCCGATGATGGCAAAGTAAGCCGCAGGAACAGCAACACCGGCATCGTACGCATGGTTGGCGATACAAATATTAAAGGTAACCACCGCCGCCAAAGCGCCACCTAATACGGCAGTTTTTCTTTGTAACAATAATAAGCCCGGGATGATTTCTGCAAAACCAAGGAAGACCGTGTAACTAAAAGAAACACCCACATGGCTCCAGTATAATTTCTTTTCGGCGAAGTCGATGAAAGGTGTATTCAGCATGCCTTCTGTGGGGAACACCATTTGCATCGGAAAGGCTTTTTTCAATCCCCAACCGATCATGCCATAAGCTAACCGGTAACGGGCCAACACCCGGATCCAGTAATACAATTTGCTGTACTGGGTTGATTTTTTGTCGAGTAAGGTCCAGATAATTCCGCCGACCGCTGCGATCACCAACACCAGGAAGAGGTTGATGTAATTGAGTAAGCCAAATACGCCTTCTTCTGATTCAATCAATACAATTTGTGGTGGCCAAAAAGCAACCACAGTCTGAAAATCATTGTAAGTGATTGTTGAAAACTCCAGTCCAAACAGGTGTTGGTAAAATGCGGGATAGGTTGGAATGCACAATAACAGGATGTATAAAAAAGCGATCCTGAAAGCAATTTTTTGTCTGCTGGTCCAGGACTCACTAAGGAGAGCCTGCTGCAATTCAGCGCCGGTATTTGACATAATGATAGTTTTTATTTGCCAACAATTATAATAATGCAAATCAGATTTTTACTTCTTTTCTTCTCCCTTCAAACATCATGTACTTCTTATCTACTTTAATCAGCGTTACATGAATGGAATCTTTATTTTCATTGATGCCATTCAATAAGATCGTTGAATCATTTGGCCTTGAATAAGCCAGCGACATCTTTTCTTCCCGGTGATGAATGTTCTTGTTTTGTAAAGAAAGTGTCTGTTTTACCGTATCTGCATCATAATAGAAATAATGCCTGCCAGCATAACCAGCCAGTTCATAATTGCGGTCAATGTCTTTTTCAGTGGCCACTTCACCACTCGAGAAATCGATCTTCACTGGTCGGTTGGAACGGATAGTTAGGGTTGACCATTTTTCAAAGATCACATCCTGCCATCTCTCCGGGTCTGTTTTGGAATAGGGGACGGTGTCTTTGTTCAACACAAATTCTTTTACATTGTAAAATCCATAAGCCCCGGTAAGGCCGGGTGTTTTTGGGATCTTGTATGGGTCGTTTGCGTAACTGTCGAATGTTTTATAAGCAAACAATAGCGTGAATAAAATAAACGCAGACTTCAGGGAAACCCTTAATCTTCTGAAGGCAGGATTAGAGAAATCAGGCACCAGTTTGTTGGCTTTGGTGGGCAATTCTTTTACCAATAAATTGTATAGTCTTGGTATGTCATTCACAAATAAGAAAGATGCCAGCAAGACAATGAATGTACTTGTAACGATCTCGCCGATATCATACCAGCCATTCACTACCGCCACATTACCGATAAACCCAAAGATGAGACCAACACCAAAAGTGGCGGTCCTCCTGTTGAACAAAAGAAAGGCAGACAATATTTCTATAAAGCCAAGGAAGGATTCATATTTGGGAGCAATACCAACGGTTTGAAAATAAATTTTCCAGGGAAAATAATCACCGTAATTCGTGTACAGGTTACTGAGCGAAGGGTAGGGCATCTGCAACGGAAAGAATTTGATAAAGCCATAAGTGATCAGCACAAAAGCCAGCCGGTAACGGGCTGCCACTCTTAACCAGTAATATAAAACAGTGTATTCTTTTCTTTGCTGGTCCAGTCTTGTCCATATCAATGAGCCAATTAATGAAAGGATAACAGCAATGCCCCAATTGGTAAATGCGCCGATGCCATATTGTGGTAAACGTTCTGCTGCAATAAACTGCACCTGGTATTTTGACAACTCAAACAGGTCATGAAAGTGCAGGTGCAACCAGTTGATCAAAAACAATTGCCTGAATATTTTCCAGTCAACGGGTAGTATTAACAGCGATAGAAAAAGGAAGAAGAAACGGAAGGTGACCAGTTCCCAATTTTTCCATGGTTGAATGGCTACGCCGGCTTCTACCGGTTTTAACAAAAAAGCGCTGAATGGCTGCTGAAATTTTTTAAAAGAGGCGGGTGCTTTTTTAAATAATAACTCACTCATGATCGTTCAGTTTAATAAATAATGACAATACTTAGTAACCGGGATTCTGCACCAGTACCGGATCAGCCAGTATCTCTGCAGCCGGTATCGGGAAAATATATTTTTGCGGATTGGTAGCCCCCAATACATCTGCGGCCCTGCCTGTTCTTACCAAATCAAACCAGCGGGATGGTTCCAGGGCAAACTCAACCCGTCGCTCATT
>CAXTPJ010000140.1:0-7384 GCA_964245855.1 uncultured Ferruginibacter sp.
CTTTTTTAGCAACTGTTTTGCCAAAAAACCAAAGTAGTAATAACAGGATAACGCCGCTTGCAGAAAGAATGAGCTGTTGTTTTTTCACAAAAAAATGTTGAGGCGCAAAAGTACACTATTCGTATTTCACGCTCTCATCAAACTTTTTGTTTTTTACTTCCTGCACAAATTCTTTGGCAGGTTTAAAGGCAGGAATAAAATGTTCCGGTATTTCTACGGCTATATTTTTTTTGATATTACGGCCAATTTTAGCAGCCCTTTTTTTAGTGATAAAGCTTCCAAAGCCACGTATGTAGATATTTTCACCGGCTATGAGTGTTTTCTTTATTTCTTTAAACATGGTCTCCAAAGTAACCATTACATCAACTTTTGGGATGCCGGTTTTATCAGCTATTTCTGAAATTAAATCTGCTTTTCTCATGTTTGATACTTTTTTTGTGAACTTATCAGTCTAAAGTTAATACATTAATTCGATAATTGCAATATTATGGGCTGATTATCAGCTAAGTAATATTTCAAAATTTGTCAAAATTTATCTACCCCCAAATAGCAGGCAACAATAATTATTTAATGGCTGATATTTGCCTTAATGAAACCCCCGTTAGCCAACCAGTTTTTTGTAAAACAATTGTTACAATGGAATGCCGATGAAAACAGGCGGCAAATGCCCTGGAAAGGGGAAAAAGACCCTTACAAAATATGGCTGAGCGAAATCATCCTGCAACAAACCAGGGTGGAGCAAGGGCTTGAATATTACAACCGCTTCATCAACACTTTTCCTGATGTGCATCAACTGGCCAATGCCCCAGAAACAACGGTGTTCAAATTATGGGAAGGCCTGGGCTATTACACCCGTTGCAAAAACCTGATCGCAACGGCAAAATATATTTCGCAGCAATTAAACGGCGTGTTTCCAAATGTATATGAAGATATCCTTGAATTAAAAGGAATTGGTCCGTACACTGCAGCGGCCATTGGTTCCTTTGCATTCAATTTGCCCAAAGCGGTGGTGGATGGAAATGTATTCCGGGTGTTATCGAGGTATTTTGGTATTGCAACGCCGATTGACAGCATCGAAGGAAAAAAGTACTTCACCCATCTTGCCAATGAATTGCTCGACAAAAAAAATCCGGCTATTTATAACCAGGCTTTGATGGATTTTGGCGCAACAATATGCAAACCGCAACTGCCGTTGTGTGCTGCCTGTGTACTTAATAAAAAATGCACTGCTTTTGCAACCGGCATGGTAAACCAGTTGCCTGTAAAAGAGAAATCAATTGTTAAAAAAAACCGCTGGTTTTATTATATTATTGCAGAGTACAAGGATACAGTACTGGTTAGGAAAAGGGGCGCAAAAGACATTTGGGAAAACCTGTATGAGTTTATTTCGATAGAAAATAACCAGGCCATTTCAATGGAAAAAATTGAAGCATGGGACTTGTTGAATGCCATTATTGGAAAAAATAAATATGAGGTAAAACATATTTCCGCCACCTACAAACAATTGCTTACGCACCAAACTATTTACGGACAATTAATTACGGTGAAATTGAAAAAAACACTTGTCATTCCGGGCTTTGAAACAGTTGAAAAAACGGCACTTTCCTTGCTGCCATTTCCTAAATTGATTGCTAATTATTTAAAAGATAAAGCCGTATCTTTAAATTTGTTTTAGCATAGAAAAGAACCAACACAAAGTAATAAATCAATATTATGAGAGGCGTAAACAGGGTAATGCTGATTGGCAACTTAGGAAAGGATCCCGACATGCAATTTTTAGAAGGTAATATTGCCGTTGCAAAATTTTCTTTGGCGACTACGGAAACGTACAAAGACAGGAGCGGAAAACTGATTTCGCAAACAGAATGGCATACGGTGGTGTTATGGAGAGGATTGGCCGAACTGGCACAAAAATATTTACACAGGGGCAGTTTGGTTTACATTGAAGGGCGCCTGAAAACCCGTAGCTGGGAAGACAAAGAAGGCAACAAAAAATTTGCGACAGAAATAGTGGGCGATAACCTGATCATGCTGGATAAAAGGCATGATGGAAGTGGCGGCATCAGTGGTTTGGATGGAGGAGATGAATTGGACAATGATACGCCGCCACATGCAGACCATGGCCCGGAAAGATTGCCATTTTAATTTCATTTAAATCCTCATCAAACGCAGTTTGTTTTGATGAACAAAAATATTCTTTACTAAAACACACTGTTTTGGATTATCATCCGGTTATTCATTTTTTGCAGTTCCCACTGTTGGCAATTACTCCTGCAGCATCGGCGGTGCTGATATTTTTAGCGTTGTTATTATTCACCATTTCTTTTTTAGTTGCGGGTTCTGAAGTAGCTTTTTTCTCTCTTACCTACAAGGATATCAATATGCTGAAAACCAAGCAGCAACCTGCTTTCAGGCGTATTGTATCTTTACTGGAACAGCCTAAAACGCTGCTGGCGGCCATGCTTATTGCTAATAGCCTGGTCAACATCGGCATCATATTAATCTCCAATATTTTAATAGATGGCTGGCTCGAAATGTTTCAACTCGACTTTTGGGTTAGCTTTTTAATAAAGGTTTTTTCAGTCACTTTTTTGCTGGTATTGTTTGGCGAAGTATTGCCAAAGGTTTGGGCCACCAATCATAAAATCTGGTTTGCCTCTACCTCATCACTGGTGATTGAAATTTTCAACAGTTTGTTTTATCGCATCAGCAAAAGGTTGGTGCGCTTCAGTGATGGAATGGAAAAGCGCTTTTCGCCCAATCATTCTTCAACATTAGATAACAGCCAGCTTGATTATGCCATTGATTTGTTGCCCGACCATGAAGCAACGATAGAAGAAAAACAGATTTTAAAAGGCATCCGTAAATTCAGCGATACGCCGGTTAAACAGGTAATGCGTACCCGGCTGGACGTTAATGGTATTGAGTACAGCAGCAGTTTTGAAGATGTGGTAAAACGAATTGAAGAACTGCATTACTCACGCCTGCCGGTGTATAAAAATAACCTGGATGAAATTGAAGGCCTTTTGCATACCAAAGATTTATTACCACATGTAAATGCCAGTAAAGTAGATGATTTTGACTGGCACAGCCTGATGCGCCCACCCTTTTTTGTACACGAACAAAAACTGATTGAAGACCTGTTGCAGGAATTCCGTAACCGGCGTATACACTTTGCCGTTGTAGTGGATGAATTTGGCGGTACGTCCGGTATTGTTACATTGGAAGATATAATGGAAGAGATCATCGGTGATATAAGGGACGAGTTTGATGACGAAGAAAGCGCCAATAAAAAAATTGATGATTATACCTACATTTTTGAAGGCAAAACAATGATCAACGATGTGTGCAAAGCGATGAACCTGCCGGGCGATACTTTTGAAGCAGTGCGTGGCGACAGTGATTCACTGGCTGGTTTGGTGCTGGAAATTGCCGGCGAATTTCCACAAATAAATGAAGAAGTACCCAGCGGGGATTTTGTTTTTATTCCGCTTGATATCAACAAAAACAGGATCGATAAAGTAAAGGTGATTATTAAGCCGAGGGAAGAGAAAGAAGAAGATTAAGGGATTGTAAAAATTAAATTTTCGTCAATGGTTAATGGTGAATGGGCAATGGTGAATGGTGAATGGACAATGGCCAATGAGGGGCCTGCAATAGATAGCAAGCATAAAACTATGGACAATGGGCTATGGACTGAATTTAACAGGTCAATGGTGAATGGTGTATCGTCAATGGTCCATGAGCAATCGGCAATTGACAGCAAGCAACAAAAAATGGACTATAAACCATGGACTATGGACATTTTCCTGAAACGTCCCCTCACCTCCGCAGTCATTGTCATTTTTATCTTCCTGCTTTCTTCCTGTAACTCGCCGTATGTTTCAAAAAAACGGGGGTATTTTAATATTGATTTGCCCAAGCGTGGTTACCAGAGATTTGACCGGCCGGGATTCCCTTATAATTTTGAATACCCTGTATATGCGAAGATTATCCAGGACAGTACCTACTTTGACAGCAATCCTGAAAACCCTTATTGGGTGAACATTGATTTTCCCTCTTTTGGCGGGAGGGTATTTTTAAGTTATAAAATAATTGGTGGCAATGCCGTATATAAGATAAAACAGCCTGATGGAAAGTACAGGGATTCGCTGGCCAGGAATGACTTTGATAAAATGGTAAACGATGCTTTTACCCTCACCAATAAAAACGATGTGGTATCCAGTTCTATCAAAGACAGCCTGATACATACAGCAAATAATGTGAGCGGTGTATTTTTTAAAGTAGGTGGCAATGCAGCTACTGCCAAGCAATTCTTTTTATCGGACACTACTAAAAACTTTATTCGAGGGGCGTTGTACTTTGATGTAACGCCCAATGCAGATTCGCTGCAGCCCGTGCAGGATTTTTTACAGGCCGACCTGGAGCATATCATCAATTCTTTCAAGTGGAAGAAGCAGTAACTGTGGTTCATTTATACAAGCAGGATCGCTGATTGTTACGCCGGATAGCAGCGGTTACCCCGGTGAAGCCCTTGCTAAGCCTTGTGCCGGAGTATAAGCGGACAGCCGGACTGTCGCCGAAATGATGGTATTGCTTGCCGTACAAAAAATCAATAACCGCTGCTATTTTTCCTTTACTTTTTTGCATTATTTCATCAAGCCCTTCCCCTTTTTGTTACTACTTTTGCAGGCAATATGATAGCGATTGATAACAAACTGGTGAGCGATGAAATTATTGAGGAGCAATTTGTGTGCGACCTTGATAAATGCAAGGGCGGCTGTTGTGTGGATGGCGATGCCGGGGCGCCATTGAACCTGGATGAACTGGAAAAACTGGATGAAGTTTACGAGGCAGTATTGCCCTACCTAACGGAAGAAAGTAAAATGGAATTGGCAAGGCAGGGCAAGTATGTTTTTGATAAAGAGTTTGGCTGGGTAACGCCCACCATTGCCAGCAAGGTTTGTGTGTATGGCATTACCGATGAAAAAGGAATTGTAAAATGTGGTATTGAGCAGGCATACAACGATGGAAAAGTGCAATGGAAAAAGCCGATCAGTTGCCATTTGTACCCAATAAGAATTAAGCAGAGCAGGAACAAACAAACAGAATATGTGAACTATGAGCCAAGGGAAGACCTCTGTAAAGCCGCCTGCAAACTGGGTAAGAAACTAAAAGTACCGGTGTATATATTTTTAAAAGATTCTATTACCAGGAAGTATGGCGCCGAATTTTATGAAGCTTTGGAAGCTGCTGCAGCATATAAAAAATCGAAAGGATCCAAATCCTTATAACCTCACCAATTTACAAATGAAGAAAGAATTATACAACCTGAAAGCGGTGGTTTTTCGCAACGCTTTGATTATTGCCTGCTGCTCATTGGTTATTGCAGCCTGCTCTGTAAACAGGGCGAATGTAGATGACTCATTAAAAAAATATTTTGATGAAAACAAGGCGGATGGCTGCTTTACAATGTATGACAATAAAGACGGAAAAGTAACAGTGTACAATATGTCGCTGGATACGGTGAGGTTTACACCGGCCTCAACCTACAAAATTGTAAACAGCTTGATTGGCCTTGAAACGGGCAGGATTACAGATGAAAAGATGGTGATAAAATGGGACAGTATAAAAAGGTGGAATGAAGATTGGAATAAAGACCTGACCATGGAACAGGCTTTTAAAGTGAGCGCTGTTCCTTATTACCAGGAGGTGGCCAGGAGAATAGGAAAAGATACGATGCAGCGGTGGCTGGACAGCCTGCAATACGGCAACAAAAAAATCGGTAAAAGAGTAGATAGTTTTTGGCTTGATAATAGTTTAAAAATATCGGCCGATGAACAGTTGGGTTTAGTAAAACGCCTGTATTTTGATCAGTTGCCTTTTCAAAAAAGAACACAGCAGATTGTGAGGGATGTGATGGTGCAGGAAGATAATACCCTATACAAGTTGTGTTACAAAACGGGCTGGGGGTTTGACGAACAACAGCATAATGTTGGCTGGATAACCGGTTGGATAGAAGAAAATAAACATCCTTACTTTTTTACGATGCTGGTAAAAAGCCCGGATAAAAATTTTGATATGCGTGAAGCAAGGTTGAATATTTTAAATGGCATATTAAAACAGTACGGTTTTTTTGCTGGGCAGAAGTAAGAGTTTTAATTACACGAATTGTTGGAAATAAATTAAAGTTTTTAAAACTAAGGTTGAGTTTGGAGCTAAACCCCTCAATTAATAAACACAAAACATTTTCTTTGTACAATTTTCAGCACATAGAATACTTACTGGCATTAGTAGCATTGATTCCCATTTGGGTATTGTATGCTTTAGTGCTGCGCTGGAAAAAGAGCAGGGTTAAAAAAATTGGTGATCCGGTTTTGGTTAAACAACTTATTAAAAACTACAGTGCCCAGCATTTTTTTTTCAAAACAATTTTATTCAGCGTTGCTTTTGCATTGACTGTTGTTGCCTGGGCCAATCCACGAAAGTCAACCGGCGGTGGCAATGTAAAACACAGCGGCATTGATGTACTGGTAGCGCTGGATGTGAGCAAAAGTATGCTGGCCGATGATATTAAACCCAGCCGGTTAGACAGGGCAAAACAATTTGTATCGAAGCTGATTGATAAGTTGCCCGATGATAGAATTGGCATTGTGGTATTTGCCGGCAGGGCATATTTGCAAATGCCTTTAACAACCGACCATGCGGCTGCTAAAATGTATTTGTCCTCTGCTTCAACCGACGTTGTTCCCACGCAGGGAACAGTGATTGGCGATGCGTTGAAAATGTGTTATGCGGCTTTTAACAGCCAGGAGAAAAAATATAAATCCATTATTCTCATCAGCGATGGGGAAGACCATGATGAAACTGCTGATAAAATAACGGAAGCCCTGGCCGAAGAAGGCGTGATGGTAAATACGGTAGGCATTGGTTCGCCGGAAGGCGCTAATATTACCGATCCGGTAACAGGAGAAATAAAAAGAGATGCAGAAGGAAAACCGGTAGTTACTAAATTAAATGAAGCAGGATTAAAAAGTATTGCTGCAAAAAGCAATGGCCTGTACCAGTTGTTTACCAATGCCGATGAAGTATCCAATGCCATGGATGAACAGTTGAAAACATTGGGGCAACGGGATATTACCGAATCATCTATGCTGAACTATCAAAACTTTTTTCCGTGGTTGTTGGTTGCCGCACTTGTCCTGTTACTGGCAGAATTTTTTATGCCTGAGAAAAGAAAGGTAACAGATGACAGCGATGTTTTGATAGAAAAGAAATCCACCAACACATTTCAAACTGCGATCAGTAGTTTACTGTTAATCGGGTTATTTATTCCCTCCATTTCTTTTGCACAAAATGCCAATGCATTTGTAAAAAAAGGAAA
>CAXTPJ010000141.1:0-7371 GCA_964245855.1 uncultured Ferruginibacter sp.
TAACAGCCAATGGCAATATGGGTATTGGTACAATAACGCCTGTTTATCCATTGGATGTAAATGGCAGGATGCGGCTGAGAAGTTCGGCAGCTAATACATCCGGTATTTGGTTAGATAGTACGGGCAGTGGGCACAAAGAAAGTGCTTTCATAGGTACTTACAGCGATAGCATTTTCGGCGTATACAATGTAACTGCCGGTTGGAAGTTTTTTTTCAACCACACCAATAACAATTTCGGCATCAATAACAGCAACCCAAGGGCGCCGCTTTCTTTCCAGGCCGTCACCGGTAACAAAATAGACCTTTTTTATGAAAGCCCTACTGCCATGTATGGCATTGGTGTTGCCGGGTCCGAGTTGCAGTTGTACTCCAACGCCAATACATCTCATACTTCCATTGGGTATGGCAGCAGCGCCAGCTTCAAGGAAACTTTTCGTGTAAACAACACCGGTAGTACGGTAACAACCAATCCGGTGAGCCTTGCAGCTAATATAGAAGATGGCACTTATTTTAAAACAAGCAATTATTATACAGGTGCCATTAAAACCATTGGTAACAGTTCTAACACCGCACGGCTTGGTTTTTTTGCTTACGCCAGTGCCGATCCTGGGGGGCTTAAAGAATATTTATCTATCACAGATGGTGGTAATGTTGGCATAGGGACTATAACGCCTGCAAATAAATTAAGTGTAGCCGCCAACACAACTGCCGCCACAGTACAAGTGTCGCAGGCTGGGGCAGGGTATGCCGTGGAAGCTTTATCTACCAATGGAACAGCTATCCATGCATTGTCTTACAACAATACAATGCCCGCCATTAATGTGCAGGGAGGCGCTGCCTCAATAGTAACAGACGGATACATTGGTGTAGGTAACCAGGATCCAGGTTTCCCGTTGGACGTTACCGGAAGAATACGGTTACGGCATGTTACTAATAGTACAGCAGGTATATGGCTGGACGGGACAACACAGGCAAACCGCAGTTTTATAGGAACCAACGATAACAATACCATGGGTTTTTTTGGTTCAGGCGTTGGCTGGAACTTTTTAATGGATGTTACAGACGGAGCGATAATGATTGGCACAGTATCAAAAGCAAACGGGTATAAAGTGAATGTTGGCGGCAAGGTCATAGCAGAAGAAGTGCGGGTACAGTTAAGGGCTGCGTGGCCGGATTATGTTTTTGAAAATGATTATAAAAAATTGTCTATCGTTGAGTTGGACAACTATTTAAAAATCAACAAACACCTGCCCAATATCCCTTCAGCAAAAGAGATAGCATCCAATGGGCAACACCTGGGCGAAATACAAACTAAAATGCTGGAAAAAATAGAGGAACTAAGTCTTTACATCATTGAATTAAAAAAGCAGGTTGATCAACAGCAAGAAATGATCAATACATTAAAAAAGTAAACAGCTGAATCGTTGTAAAATCACATAGTCTTTTTATGAAGCAATCTCTAACTATTTGCCTGCTGCTGCTGTTTTGTTATAACCGTTTATCAGCCCAAAAAAGTGGTATTGAAAAAATGGCGGTTATTGCAGAAGTAAAATTAACACCGGGTTGGTACGAATTTAATAAAGGTATAACGGTGTCATCCAATACCTTCAATACCCAACTTCATACTTATGGAGTTATCAGCAATGATTTGAACCTTGAAAAACTTAGGGCAGAGAGCGATGGATTAAATAACAATACAACCTGGTACAGGCAGGTATATAAAAATTACCCTGTTGAATTTGGAGAATTGGTGTTACACGAAAATTCTTATCGGTCACCACTTGCAGTAGGAGAATTTGCTTTCGGCCTGTCTGCTATTCCGGGTGTAAAAATAAGTTTTGATAATGCGCTGTCTGTTGCACAACAACGCCATCCATCAAAGTCGTATGGCTGGCAGATAAAAGAAGAAGAGGCGGCGTTAAAATTTCGTACAAAAGGTAAAATGACAAGCTATTATCCTCCAAAAAAAATAGTTTGGCTATCGACGAGGTTAACAGAAAATAAGCAGTTTGTAACAGGTAACTATTTGCTGGCATATAAAATCACCTTAACTGCTTTTAATCCTGATTTTACAGTGGATGTTTATGTTGATGCAACGAGCGGTCACATATTGAAATCTGTTAACCGGGAATGTACATTCGATGTAAATTTTACTTCTAATTTCAATGGCACACAAACAGCAGTTACAAAATTTGTAGGCACAACAGGCGGCGTTATGTACAATAATTTTCAGATGATCAGGGAGCTTGACGGCCTGAATGATATTTATACTTCCAACAACAGCAACTTTTACACGCCTATCAGTAATACCACCAATACCTGGGATGATGATATCTTCAACAACAGCGCTTTTACATCTCAATGGGCTGCCTTCAAAGTACAAGATTATTACAAACAGGTACACCAGCGCTCCGGTTTTGATGGTACTGGTTTTTTTATGATTGATCACCGGCAGAACAGCGCTTTTGTAAACAATGGCGTTACCTATTTTGCCAATGCAAGTTTTAACGCAACCGGCATTATGAGAATTGGCAACAATGAAAGTGCCGGCATTGGCAGCAATGTTTATGCGCAGGACGATTGGAATTCGCTTGATATAATAGCACACGAATTTACGCATGGAGTAACTTTCAGTACAGCGGAGTTGGTGTATGAAAGAGAATCAGGCGCTTTGAATGAATCTTTTTCTGATATTTTGGGCGCCAGTTGCTATGCCTGGTTTAAAGGTTTTTTTTACAGCAATACTGTTTGGCTGGTAGGCTACGACCGGCGCCAGACAGATAACCATGCACTAAGTGCTTATATCCGCAATATGGGCGACCCGGGTGAAAAAAACCAGCCGGATACTTATGGCGGGGCAAACTGGATAGATGTAACATTACCGGATGATCCGGGTGATAAATGGGGTGTACACCGGAATAGTGGCGTCCAGAATTTTATGTATTATTTGTTGGTGAATGGTGGCAGCGGCACCAATGATTTAGGCACGGCTTACAATGTACCGGCTATCGGTATCATTAAAGCAAGGGCTATAGCTTACAAAGCTTTAACAGGGGGCTATCTAACTTCTTCTTCCGGTCATGTTCAGTCAAGGGCAGCATGGATCAGGTGTGCAGAAGATTTGTATGGTGTTTGTTCAGCAGAGGCAGTTGCAGTGGCAAGGGCCTGGTATGCTGTTGGATTAAACAGGCCTGCAGGTGGAAACACCTTTGCATTTTGCGGAAACTATGGACCAATTGCTTACCAGCTTGCAAAAAATGGAGTTATAACAGTAGCGCAAAATTGTGTTGCCAATGTAATACCATCCAGCTTAATTCAATTATCTGCAGGCAATGCAATTGTAATGTATCCCGGTTTTACAGCAATAAGCGGCAGTAATTTTAAAGCAGAAATAGTAAGCGCCTGCAGTGAAACTTATTATTAAGACAAGACGGTTGAAGGTGCTACAATAATTTATTCTTTTGAATGTAATATGCTTCCTGTGTAATAGTGCCTTGATAAACGCAACAGCCAACCATACAAAAAAACGGCAGCGCCAAACGAAACCAATGCTGGCGAACAACAAGAATGGTCTTTTTCGGCTGGTTTTAAAATGTGCGTATGTTAAATGAATTTACATTTTGGTCGGACGTATGTAGAGATACAGGATAAACAGGTAGATGACAACCGGCTTAAAATAAAAATCATGTTTCAGGCAGCAGTATTTCATTGCAACTGCAGTGGCGACGCTCCGTTCAAATTCAGTTTTTCATTGCGGCATTTGCCAGGTATACTCGATAGGAAGAGTTAGTTAATCTGGTGATTAATACCTGTCAAAGGGGTTATTAATATGCCAATACAATTTTCAAAATAAATGAATAATATTTTTTTAAACAAGTGAATTATGACTAAAATTTCCCTGATTTTTTTTGCATGCATTACACAGGCGGCCTGGTCTCAAAACGTTGGTGTTGGAATTACCGCTCCAGCTATGAAACTGCATGTCAGTGGTGCTGCGGATACAGCCTTGTTATTGCTTGATAATAAAACAGCACTCGATTATAGTACCAGTGTAGGCTTATATTTCAGGAATGGTGATTGGTTCACCGGCGGAATAAAAACCATTGGTACGGCTAATAATGCTTCAAGGCTGGGGTTATTTACTTATGCTGCTGATAATATTTCCAATCTAAAAGAACGGTTGACTATAACCGACAATGGGATGGTTGGGATCAATAAAATTAATCCCCTGTATACGTTGGATGTTGCAGGTTCGCTCCAGGCATCACAATCGTCTACAGTAAATTATACTGCTACTATCTTAAATCCTGTATCAAGGGGTAAAGGTGCTTTAAGGGTTGCTATGGGCAACAGTACCGGCCTGTCTATAGGTAATGCAACACTGGTAGCAGAAAATGATACTTCTACAGGTATTGCCATCCGGGCAGTGGCAAAATATATATCTATCAGTGCAGAATCAAATACTCCTTCAAGGCCAAGTTTGTTTGTTACAAATTCAGCAGGTACTTCGCCGCTGGCAGCACTCTTTTATGGCAATGTAGAAATTAGTGCAACCACTTTTGCACCCGGTGCTTCTGGCAACCTTAAAGTTTCAGGCAACCTTATTTTGCCAAAAGATGCCGGTGGAGGCAAAGTACTTACCAGTGATGGAATTGGCGAAGCGTCCTGGCAAAATGGTGTACGTGTATCAAAGGCTGTTTTGTCTCAGCAATATATATTGCCTGGTCCAAGTGAATATAAATTGCCTTTTACAACTTCATACACCGATGGATTCGATGATATTGGTTCATTCGATAACGCCTATAATCAATTTACACCCAACCAGGGTGGTTGTTTCCTGGTAACTGCTTCTGTGGGTTTTCGAATGACAGATTACACCGGTTTAAAATATTTTTCAATCTCAATTGTAAAAAATGGTTACAGTTTAATGAGGAATAATATGAATATGGAATATAGCAGCCAGCAGGGGGCAGTCCGCACAGTTTCAGTTACCGGTGTTGTTAAACTTAATGCGGGAGACTACATGTATGTAGCGGCCGCACAGCAAACAGGGATTACCCAACCTATTACCTCCTATAGTGAATGCACTTTTTTCAATATCGTCAGGTTATATTAGTCAAAGAGAATTTTTAATTTTAATACAGAAAAGTAAAAGTAGCGCCCATTCTACTTTGTGTCTTACTTAATTTCTTTACGTAAGAAAAAAACGATTTGCAAAATGTAATTTATTTTAAATTATTAGTCTATAATTTTGGTGGACTAATAATTATGCCTTAATATTGCACAATCAAATCAATAACAACAAATGCAATTTTGTTGATTTGAAAATTTCAAAAGGTCATGTGGCCGAGAGGATAGGCACGGGTCTGCAAAACCTTCCACATCGGTTCGAATCCGATCATAGACCTCGGTAATACTCACAAGCAAGCAATCGTTCAATCGAGGGGGGATGTTTCCACATCGCCCTTTTTTATTTTATTAACTTGCCAAATAAAAAAAGTGAATTGCTTTTTTTCAATCCACTTTTGTGAAACCTGAACCTCTAACTACTAACGGCTTTTGATATTGTAATATTTACTGGCGTGCCATAAACCTAATCTCCAAAAAGATGGTCGCTGTTAAAAATGATCAATTGCCCATCACTTAATGCATCGGAATTGGTGAGCTTTCCTTCTAAAATACTTTGTCCCGCATTCGCAGGGTTATTCCCTTTTCCCAATGGCCAGGTTCCTTTGGTATCATTGATATTAATGCCGCTCAATGAAGCAATGGTTAAACCAAAATCAGTACAGTTGTTTTGATTAAGGTTATACATTTTGCATTCATATTTTGTGAGCAACCGGATGATCTTTCTAAACCTTTTGTACGAGATAAATTTACCAATGGCTTCATCCCAGTCGTGTGAGCCATCATCTTTAAAAACCGGCGTTGCGGTAGGATGGAATGGCGTTGCAGAGAAGAAACTATTTTTATCCGGGTAAAAGCCAAACGAACGGGAGACATAGCTGCGATCGTCGTTGTATTTTATCAGGGTAATAAACATGTGGCCAACATTGTTAATGCCGGTAAATGATTTTCTTTTTCCTGCCAACGGTTGCTGCACATGCAATATCAAAGCATATTCACTGGCTGTTTTGCCATCTTCATAAGATGCCATGATATCTTTTGCACTCACTTTTTCTGATACAGTTGCTATAATGGTATTTTGCAAACTATCATGACCGGTTTGTTGCTGATCTATCAGTAAAGTTTCTTCGGGATACAAATCATTATTGCTCACCGTATCTTCCAATTGCATTGCTTCAAACTGGTAGCCCATTGCCAGCGGGTAAAGTTTTAACCTGGCAGAAATAGTTGCCAGGTCATTTAATATTCTTGCGTTGTATTTTTTATTACTGAAAGCCTTTTTTACTTTCATCGTCCTTAACAGCCGGAGCAAAATTTTTTGTTTATTGCCAACATCGTAATGACTGTTTTCAATTTGTACCAGCTCTTCCATATCTTTTTCTTCCGCCTCAATAGTCGGTTGCGATATGGTTATCCAATCAGAAAAATCTGCCGGTATTAATTTTATTCTTTTTCGATCCTCAACCGGTAAAGGCGAAGCCGGCCCACTCATTTTAATAAAGCCATTTTTTTTATTGCTGATGCTGTCAAACGCATTCATCTTATTGTGGGCTGATGCAATTGATGATTGAGCCAGCAATAAAGCAAGCGGAAAATAAATTTTATGTAAAGCACTCATACAATCGATTTTGAATTACAGCGTAATTAATTGTTCAATGCTTTGTTGCGCAGGATGGTAAAAGAAATATCCTTGCTCACCCTTCTTGAAGCTTTGGATACCACATTCACCAAATCAAGAATAGAAATATTTCCTTCTACATCGTATTCAGCTTTTTGCGTTGGTTTGCCAGAAGGTCGAACGGCGAAAAGTTTGATGCCTTTGGTTGTTTCTTTTTTTAATGCCGTGTTTAACTGTTGATATTGTGTTTTGTCTGAACCCGGAAGTTCGATCCGTACATTGTACTTGGCCATGATTTTTTGTTTTTTGAGCATGCAGGACAAAGCAGTAGCGAATGCTTATGTTGCATTCATTTTTAAATATTGTTATTGTGGTAAACTACACGGCCTGCAATGATTAACCGTTTTATATATCATCTGTTCATCGCTGGTTCACAGATGCTTTTGTAAGCCTCGATAATTTTTTATAAAAGTGTACACATAACATCCTGCACAAAAGCCAATAAACGATTCTAAAAAAGCGAACACCGAAAGAATAATGGTTAGCACAACTGAAATAGTGTCATAACCGGATAATGCTGTGATCAAAATTGCAAGGGAAAACAATAAGCCGATTTTAGCTGCAAA
>CAXTPJ010000142.1:0-7292 GCA_964245855.1 uncultured Ferruginibacter sp.
CGTTAGTGGACGTGTTACCAAGGCCTGGGGCAATTCATCGTACGATTATAAAGCAGTAATGGTAGCGGCGGCTAAAAATGCTAACCCAATTACCTCGACAGTTACCAAACCATCTGCTTTTACTGTTTATCCAAACCCGGTGCAGAAAAATGCTACTGTTGTGTTTAATGCGCAGAAAAAAGGAGAACGGTATGAGATCAGAGTATTGAATACTTTGGGCGCTGTATTGTACAAAACCCATGGTACTGCTAATCCAGGAGAAAATATGGTAAAATTAGATATGGGTAAATACACCAATGGTATGTACCTGATCAACTTGGTAACAGAAGAAAACACTCAAACGCTTAAACTGTATAAACAACAATAAACGATAATTTTCAAAACATTCCAAAGCCTGTAAAACTGTGACAGGCTTTTTCTATTTCCAGTAAAAGATTGTAATTAATAAATGAATCGAAAGTCGAATGATACAAAATGAAATATGAGGCACAATTAAATGACTTTCATTATTTTACATTTTAACAATTGCCGCTTATCAATTTTTAAGAAAACATTAGCCGCAGTAGCACTGTTATTGAAATAAATGCAAAGCTTTTTCCGTTAATTTTACTTTTATGCTACAATTAAAGCAAATCATTATGAATAAAAAATTCTTGCCGGTTTTACTGGTGCTTACGGTTGCCACATTTATCATAGCTTTTTCAAGGGGACGCAACAACGATAACCCAAGGTCCAAATACGAAAAGATACTCCGTAACCTCGGCCTGCTATTAGAAGAAGGACATTACAGCCCAAGAAAGGTGGATGATGTTTTTTCAAAAGAGGTACTCAATAATTATATCAAAGACCTGGATGATGATAAGACGATTTTTTTGCAGGCAGATATTGACAGTTTTCAAAAGTATGCCAACCGCATCGATGATGAAATTCATGGGGCTAAACTGGAATCTTTTTACAGCATCAGTGAATCTTACTCTCGCCGCTTGAACGAGGCATCCCAATTATACCTGGATATATTGAGTAAGCCATTCGATTTCAATAAAAATGAAAATGTAATGCTCGACGGGGATAAGGCAGTTTTTCCAAAAGAAAAAGATGCAAGAAAAGAGGTTTGGCGCAAACGGTTAAAGTATTTAACGCTTACCAGGTATGCTGATATGCTGGAAGACAGGGAAAAGAACAAGGACAGGAAGATTACTGCTACAACAGATAGTGCTACTGCTGATGCTATCCGGAAGTTTGTGTACAAAGCAGACAGCACACTGGAAAGAGAAGCCCGTGACCAGGTGAGAAAACAAATTGGCCGTTATTTTACTACTTTAAAAAACCACAATACTACTGATGAATTGTTCAGTTCTTTTGTAAACTCCATTACCGGAGAAATGGATCCTCATACCAGTTATTTTGCACCGGTAGACAGTCGTGGTTTTAATGAGATGATGAGTGGAAAATTTTATGGTATTGGTGCCCAATTGAAAGAAGAAGAAAGCAAGATCAAAGTAGCTACCCTGATCAGTGGTGGCCCGGCCTGGAAAAGCGGTGAGCTAGGAGTAAATGATGAGATCATGAAAATAGGACAGGCTACCGGCGAACCGGTTGATGTAACAGGATATGCAGTATCAGATGCGGTGAAATTGATCCGTGGTGCAGATGCAGGATCTGAAGTAAGGTTAACTGTTCGCAAACCAGATGGTAATGTAAAAGTGGTTGTGTTGAAACGAGATGAAATTAAGCTGGATGATACATTTGTAAAGAGTGCTATCATCAACGGCGAACATAAGATCGGCTATATTTATTTGCCTGAGTTTTACATGGATTTTGAAAATCCAAATGGTGCAAGGTGCAGTGATGATGTAGCCAAAGAAATAGAAAAGTTGAAAGCAGAAAATGTGGAAGGCATTGTAATGGACCTGCGTGGCAATGGTGGTGGTTCGCTTCCTGAAGTGGTAAAAATGGCTGGTTTGTTTATTGAAGATGGGCCGATCGTTCAGGTAAAAGCGAGAGACCAGGTGCAGCCGGTTCAGTTAAAAGACAGGGATAAAAATGTATTGTACACCGGTCCGTTAACAGTAATGGTTGATGAATACAGCGCTTCAGCATCCGAAATTTTTGCAGCAGCCATCCAGGATTACAAGCGTGGTATTGTAATCGGCAGCACCTCTACTTACGGTAAAGGCACTGTTCAGCGTACGATTCCATTGAATCCATCTTCTGAATCATTGATCCAGATGGGTCAAAAAGAACAGGAAGACCTGGGAACTGTTAAATTGACCATTCAGAAATTTTACCGGGTAAACGGCGGCGCTACTCAATTGAAAGGTGTAACACCCGATGTAGTAATCCCTGACCGTTATGAATTGTCTAAAACCAGGGAAAAAGACAATGTGACTGCGTTAAGCTGGGATGAAATCAGCAAGGCAGATTATAAACCCTGGACCTCTACTTTCAGCACGGACGCAGTGATCGCCAATGCTAAAAACCAGGTTCAGTCAAGCACTGTTTTTTCTGCTTTGAAAAACAAGATCGAATGGATCAATAAAGAAAATGATAAGGACTTCCCGTTAAACCTTGATAAATACAAAGCAGAACAAAAGGAATTGAAAGTTGCTTATAAACAACTGGATAGTTTATACAAATTGCCAAAAGAAATGGCCGTAAAAAACATTGAAGCGGATGTGCCAAAGTACACGGCTGATAAAGAAAAGACAGACAAGAATAAGCAGTTCCTCAATAAATTGAAAGGAGATATCTACATTGATGAAACAGTGAAAGTGATGAACAATATGATCAATCAAAGTAACCTGGCGCTGAACAATAACCATGATGCAGAAGCTGCAAAAAAGAATTAACCGTTTGGAACGATAATCAATAAAAAATCCACCATAAGGTGGATTTTTTATTGATATAAACAGGAAGTTGATTGAATTAAATTGCATATTTTGAGTGATAAAAGAAGCTTCATCAAGACTGCAAGTAAAAGATGGTTATACTTTGTTGTCCCAAAAAGAAAGTATAACCAAATCATATTTGCTAATGAAGTTCATCAGCATTACTGAAATCAATCAAACGAATAATTCAAATAGATTCTCAGTTTATAAATATCTTTCTTCTATTATTTTTTTGTGGTGATTGTAATGCCCAACTGTAATAAATCCAATGCTGGAAACATTGTTTGTATTATTGTTGGCAGAACCGGTACGATCCAGCATCTCCTGAGTAAAGCTCTTAAAAAGTAACAGGGTACTTTCTCTTACAATCAAGAATTCCCTGATCATGCTATCCCAACTTCTTGCATTAGCATTGGAATTAGCCGCATAATCGTTCTCTTCAAAGCCGGGCAGGTTTTGCATTTCGCCCCTGGCAAAACACAATGCCCTATAAGCGAAAATTCTTTCGGTATCAATGATGTGCTGCAGCATTTCTTTCAAAGTCCATTTGCCTTCGGCGTAAGTATGTATGGATTTTTCTTCTGTAATCGTTCGCAGGAAAGGTTCAATAGAAGACGTTTGATTTTCTAATGCAACCAGGAAATCATTTTCAGGAACCTGGTCAATATAGCGTTGAAAATAACCTGGATACTTCGCGGGAGATGGTTTAGGCATATCATTTTATTTTAAAGATAAAAAAAGCCGGGCAATATCGCCCGGCCGTAAATAATATCAATGAAGGCTTAACCTTTTTTACTGTTTACCAACTTAGGTTTTGGTAAAGCAGTTGCTTTTTCAATGCGTTCGCCTTTTAAAGTGCTGGCCAATTTTACGGCCGCATAAGCATTTAACAATCCGCCGGTTTTGCTTAATTCGCTCAGCTTGGTTTTATCCTGTGTGCCAGGGATGTTTACGTCAATATCCGGGGCAATAGCCGATTTTTCAATTACGTATTTCAATTGTTTGACACTCAGCTTAGGAAAGTATTCCAGCAGTAAAGCTGCTGTACCTGCAACAACCGGGCAAGCCATGCTGGTACCGGATAATTTGCCATAGGTATTGCCACCAGGAATGGTTGCATAGATCTGTACACCCGGTGCAAAAACATCTACATCTCTTTTACCATAATTACTAAAGCTGGCAGTGATGCCACCATTTTTAGGGTCGCCACTTGCACCAACTGTTATCCAGTTACTGGCCCTCTTTCCATCGAGGTAATTTACGGTTGGAAAGTTATCAGCACTATCCACGTTTTTAGCATCGTTGCCTGCAGCATGTACCAGCAATACACCTTTGTTCTCTGCATATTTTACTGCATCATCTACCCACTGTTTTTCAGGGGAAAAATCTTTACCAAAACTCATGCTGATGATCTGTGCGCCATTATCAACCGCATAGCGTATGGCATTGGCAATATCTTTATCATGTTCATCACCATCCGGTACTGCACGCACCATCATAATGCGAACATTGTCTGCTACACCATCTCCACCTTTATCATTGTTTCTTACGGCAGCAATAATACCTGAACAGTGTGTGCCATGCATTGGCGTGGAAGCCATCAGATCGTTGTTGCCATAGTAACGGTCGTTGATATTGGTTTCATCATCCTGAACAATTTCTTTGCGGTATTCTTTTGGAGCGTTATCAGCAGCATCTGCTTTTCTCAACTGCCCTTCAAACTCGTCAATGATCTGTTTGTTGGTAATGTCGTTGGTGCCATTGCCTTTGCAAAGTTGTATCAGCAAGCCTTTTGTTTTTTTAGCATCTGCATCGGTGGTAACAAAACTATCCAGGTCGTTACAGCTATATTCTTCTTTACCCAAAGCTTTCACAATTACAGAATCGCCTTTTACAAAACTTGGCAACATCTTTTTAAAGAAAGCAATTTCCTGAGGGTTAACATCACCTACTATCTTCTGTTGCGCTTTTTTAAATGTTTCAATCTCCGCTTTTTCTGCCGGTGTAGCAGTAGCTTCATCCGGGATAGAAGTGGCGTATTTTGCTTTTAATTTGTTGTACACCCTTGCCGCTTCGTAGCTGTCCTGTTTTACATTGCGGCCATCTTTACCGCCTAAAAAGTTCCAGCCATGGATATCATCAACATAACCATTTTTGTCATCATCAATACCATTGCCCGGTATTTCTTTTGGATTGGTCCAAAGAATTGGTTTCAGGTCTTCATGAAGCGTATCAATCCCGCTGTCAATCACCGCAACCAAAACTTGTTTGCTTTTTAATTTTTTAGCGTTTAAAAAAGCATAGGCTTTATCAAGGCTGATGCCGTAGAAACCCGTACTGTCCTTATCTAACTGGTGCCAGTTTTTAGGGACTTCTTCCTTTGGTTTTTGAGCAAAACCCGCAGTGGTAGCCAGTAACGCCGCACCAAGGAGGTAAACATTCTTTATCATGTATTATTTTTTAGTAGGGGTGCAATTTATTATAATGATGGCACATATAAATGCCATTGGTAAAAAAAGGAGTGGCGTATGCCAATTTGTAACAGTTTTACAACAAAAAATGAGTGGTAAAATATTCAGCCGGAAAGTTAAAATCCAGCACTGCAACTTTTTCAAACAATCCAAACACTGTGCTTCCGCTCCCACTCATGGCTGCATACAAAGCTCCCTGATCGTACAGAAAATCTTTGATTTGTTTTATTGGTGGATGTGCTGTAAAAACTACTGTTTCAAAATCATTGGTCAATTCATCTTTCCAGGTAGAAAAAGGCTGATTCATAAGCATTTTTAAAGGCATTTTATACGCTACTGAAACGCCTTTTCGCAATTGCCCCAGTTGCCTGAATGCCCAACCGGTGTTAATATGTATACCAGGATTAACTAATACCAATCGGTACCCTTTTAAAGAGAAATCCAGCAGTTCAAGCACTTCTCCACGGCCAGTGGCTAAACAGGGTTTGTTAAGGATAAAAAATGGACAGTCGCTGCCGAGGATTAATGAATAGTTAACCAGTTGTTCGGTTGAAAGATTGAGTTGAAATTTTTGATTGAGCAACTGCAAAGTAAATGCGCCATCAGCAGATCCACCGCCCAAACCTGCGCCCATCGGAATGGCTTTATGTAAATGTAGCCGGATAGCCGGCAATTGGGGAAAATCTTTTTTTAATAGGTTGTAAGCCTTAATGCAGATATTATCTTCCGGGTTGCCATCAACCGCATTACCAGATTGGGTAAACTGCACCAATTCCTGCTGGCTTTCTTTTGCCCTGATTATTTCAAGCGAATCTTTTAATGGAATGGGATAAAAGATGGTTTCCAAATTATGAAAACCATCGGCTCTTTTATCGAGGGTGCGCAGGCCTAAATTGATCTTACAATTGGGAAAAACTATCATTTAATTGATAATAGATAATGGGTTAGTTGATAATGATAAAAAAGCAGGCACTGCAAAAGTTTAAAAATTATCAATCATCAACTTAAAATTATCCATTAAACTATTTCTTCCTCGTATTGATTTCGTCCCTGATGGCGATGGCTTTGATGTAATCTTCCTGTTCGAGTACTTCGCCTAACAATGTATTCAATTCCTGGAGGGAAAGCGATTTCAGGTCTTCCTTGCTGCCGGTTTCGGTGGTGATGGGAGAGTCAGCTTTCTTTTTCTTTTCATCGTTGTCCATCAATATACCGGCACTTTCTAAAATATTGTCGTATGTAAAAATAGAACAACCAAAACGCACTGCCAGTGCTAATGCATCTGATGTACGGGAATCAATTTCTACCGTATCGTTTTCGCTGCTGCACACCAGTTTGCTGTAAAAAATACCTTCCTGCAAATCGTTGATCACTACTTCATGCAGTTCCACATTAAAAGCCAGCATGAAATTTTTCATCAGGTCGTGTGTCAATGGGCGGCTTGGGCTCATTCTTTCCAGTGCTACAGCAATGGCCTGTGCTTCAAAACCCCCGATCACAATAGGCAACCTGCGCAAGCCATTTACTTCTCCCAATACCACTGCATAAGAATGCGTTTGTGTTATGCTGTGAGAGAGTGCTACTATTTCCAGTTCTATTTTTTTCATAAACGATTTACGAAACTAAGGGATTTTTTTATAAAGAGCTTACTCTTTGGGTTTTATGGCGGTGTTTTTTTGAGTAGTATTTTTATTACCCGTCTGATATTGCCACATGCTTTTTACAACCGGTTCGGTAGAGTTAATAATTCCTTATTTATTTTTTTTTAACTGGTTGTCAATCGACCTGAATTTTTCCATTAGCTTTTTAGAATAATTCTCAACACTAATGGGTGTCATATAAGCGGGTATTTGAAACATGTCATCCGCAAGTTGCTCTTCTTTTATTTCAACTGCCTCTATAATGGCTGTGCCGGCATCCGGGATACTTTTAC
>CAXTPJ010000143.1:0-7276 GCA_964245855.1 uncultured Ferruginibacter sp.
GCGCAAAAAATTTGTTGCGGTTGAATTTTATTAAGCAAATCCATGGTGATGATAACATCCGCTTCGCCCATTGGATTTTTTTCTATGGTACCGGTTTCATAAAAAGGCAGGTTTTGAAAATGGATCTGCTCATCTTTTAACCCAACATATTTGCAGGTGGCTTTTGCTTCGCAGCGACGGATCAATCCTTTGATGGCCCTGATGGCTTCCGTATCTTTTTCACTTGTTTTTTTGGTTTGTAAAAATGCAATGGCATCTTCCAGTATTTTTTTGCTCTTGGTTTCGTCAATGTCGAACATACTTTCGAAGCCTACAGCAAAATCGATGAAGCGTGTTACAAATTCGTCGGTTACGGCAATGTTGCCACTGGTTTGATAGCCAACATGCACTTCATGGCCCTGGTCGTGGAGCCGCATGAAAGTGCCGCCCATACTAATGATATCATCATCGGGGTGAGGGGAGAAGAGTACTACTTTTTTAGGGAATGGCTCATGCCTTTCGGGATGCGACAAGCGTTGTTCGGTTGGTTTGCCCCCGGGCCATCCGGTAATGCTGTCCCGTAATAAATAAAATACCTGCAGGTTTATTTCGTACACATCGCCTTTATCAACCAGCAAATCACTTAATCCATTATCGTTGTAATCATGATTGGTTAGGCTAAGTACTGGCTTCTGTAATTTCAATGCAAGGTCAACAACGGCACGCTTGATCATTTTATCCGTCCACTCACATTCGCCGGTAAGCCATGGGCGCTTGAAACGGGTGAGTTCGCTGGCGGCAGCTTCGTCAATTACAAACGTGCAATCATCGTGGTTTTGCAGTAAAGAAGCCGGCACATCTTCGGTATCATCCAGTTCTGCAGCCTGTTGTATTACCGGGGCTTTGCTTTGTCCCCAGCCCATCAAAATAATTTTCTTCGATTTTAAAATGGTGCTGATGCCCATGGTGATGGCCATGCGTGGCACTTCACTCATGTTACCAAATTCATAACTGTTGGCCAGGCGGGTGCTGTTATCTAAAGCCGTAAGTCTTGTCTTGGTATAAATGCCGCTGCCCGGTTCGTTAAAACCAATATGTCCGTTGATGCCGATGCCTAAAATCTGCAGGTCTAACCCGCCTGCATCTTCAATTTGTTTTTCGTAGTTGTTACAGTGTTCTTTTATTTTATCTTTTGGTACCATGCCATCGGGCAGGTGGTAATTTTCCGGGTTGATATCGGTATGTTCAAATAAATTTTTGCGCATGAAGTAATGGTAACTCTGCAAGGCATCTTTCTCCATCGGGTAATACTGATCGAGGTTGAAGGTGATGACGTTCTTAAAACTCAGGCCTTCCTGCTGGTGCATTTTAACCAGTTGTGCATACAGGGTTTTAGGAGAGGAGCCGGTGGCCAGGCCAATCACACATTTTTCGCCGGCAGCTTCTTTGTCTTTTATCAACTGTGCTATCTGTTGCGCTACATATAAAGAACCCTGTTGAGAATCAGGAAATATTTTTACTGGGATCTTTTCTAAAGAATCAATCATGGTGGTGAGTTTTACAGTACTCATAAGTGCAGGCAATTGATTGTTTGTAATGTTGTTTTACAGCAAATTTTTTCCGGCAGAAAAAAATATCAGCAGCATCAGTTCCGGTGCAATCGACTTCTTCAATTCTTTAATAGCCTGGTAAATAAGGTTGCGGGCAGCCTGGTAATTGATCTGCATCATTTCACTTACTTCCTCGTAACTTAAACCAAGGTAAAACTTTAAATAGACAATTTCTTTTTGCCTGGGTGATAAGGCTTCAATGGCTTCCCGTACTTTTTTTGCGGTGGCATTGTGCTGTTCCGTATCAATGATAAAATCTTCCCGGCTCAACTCAAATCCATGCTGGTCGTCGCCCACCAGTGCAGTGGTTTTGTTGCTTTTTACCAACAGCTTTACCAGTTTAAATTTAAAGGCTTTAAAGATGTATGCTTTAATAGAAAAGATACCGGCTTTGCGGCCATTGCGCCAGATATCCAGAAAAAGCTCCTGTATGCAGTCTTCCACTATGGCAGGTTCATTGGCAATCCTGCATCCATAATGATACAGCCCGGGATAATATTTCCTGAACACTGCTGCAAATGCTTCATCTTCCCCATTTTTAAATTGGGCCCATAATGAGGCATCCATGTCGTGATCGTTTATACCCATAGTAAGCAGCAGTGCAAATTGTCGTTCAGCCAGTTAGTATTACAAATAAACAAAAGTTTTTGCTCTAAGGGATTAATTTAAAAAAAATGAAAAATAATTGTAAAATAATGGTTACAAAAATTACATTGGGTACACTTAACAAAATATACAGGAGGAAATATGCAACAGGAATTTGAAATTATAGAAGATCTGATCGCTGATGAAAGCTTTGTATTGTGGGCTTTGCATCGCAATGATGCCGGTTGGGACAACTGGCTGGCTACTCATCCTGAAAAAAAGCAGTTGGTAAATGATGCGATTGCACTGGTAACCTCTCTGCAAATCAAAGAAGCTGCAATAAATGAAGAACAAATACTAACTGCAGAAACAAAACTTTTTGCCAGCATCGATGCAGCAAAACAAGCGCCGGCAAAAGTAATTTCTATCGCTAAAAAATGGTGGTATGCAGCAGCGGCAGCGGTAATAATTGGCCTGGCCTGGTTTGGCATTGCCACTGTAAACAATAACAACAAAGTACCTGCCCCATTGCTGGCTACCAGTTATGGACAGGTACAGCAAAATAAATTACCCGATGGAACGGAAGTGATCTTGAATGCCAACAGCAATGTTAGTTTTAAAGAAGGCTGGAAAGAAGGCACCGACCGGGAAGTGTGGATTAAAGGGGAGGCATTTTTTCATGTAAAGAAAACGCCGACCAGGGACAAGTTTACCGTACATACCGATGCCTTTGATATTGAGGTAACAGGTACCTCTTTTAATGTGTTGAACAGGGGAGGGGCAAGTACCATTATTTTAAAAGATGGAAGTGTAATCATACATCGCAAAGGAATGGCCGATATGGCGATGGTACCCGGCGAGGAGGTAACCTTCAATAACGAACAACTACAAAAAAATACCGTACAGAAAACTGATTATTTAGCGTGGACGGAAAACAAGCTGGTATTTGAAAATACGCCAATGCCAGACGTTGCAAAAATCATTAAAGAACATTATGGCGTAACAGTATTATTGAAAGGTGATAAAGTAATTAAAGACAGTATTGGTGGCATTATGGCAAACAATAACCTTTCGGTGTTATTACAATCGCTGGAAGCAAGTCACAATTTTTCAATTGTTCAATCAAGGGATACCATTACCATTAGCAATAAAGATTAACGCACCTAAAAATTTGCAGCATGAGAAAGTTTACCACCAAACAGGCATCCCTGTGCCTGCTATCCAGCTTTTTGTGGATAGGCGCCAGCAGGGCCTATGCACAAAATGATTATGCTTACAACACCGGTTACGCCGGCAACAACCAAATCAGGAAAAGAACTGCCACCGCAGATCCCCAAAAAAACAAACTGATCGACGTATTGAAAAACCTCAATAAAGTAAAAGGGGTTTACTTTATGTTTTCCAACCAGGCTTTGGGCAGCAAACTGGTAAACACTGTTACTGAACTGAATGAAAGTACAGAAATCATCCTTGACAAAATATTAAAAAATACCGGTCTTGTTTATAAAAAGATCAACGGAAATACGTTCGTTATTTTATCCGAAGAAGAAGCTGCAAAAAACAGGAAATCAGCAGGCCGTTTAGGTTACGAACCAACTATGCAGGGCAGCAAAGACAATAGCCTGGTAGCAATGGCAGATGTAATTACCGGGAAGGTAATAGATAAGTCGGGCAAGCCGGTTGCGGGAGTAAGCGTGGTAGTTAAAGGGCAGAAAAAAGGGGCTTCTACCGATAACAATGGCGCTTTCAGCATTGAAGCAAAAAAGGGAGATGTACTGGTATTTACTTCTGTAGGGTACGGCATACAGGAATTTACCGTTGGCAGTGAACTGACCGTTGAAGTAACGCTGGCGGAACAAACCGGCCAGTTAAATGAAGTGGTGGTAACTGCTTTGGGCATTCAACGCAAAGCAAAAAGCCTTACTTACTCAACGCAAAAAGTAAACAATGCAGATCTTACTACTGTAAAAGATGCGAATGTGATCAATAATATCAATGGCCGAGTTGCCGGTGTTACAGTAAACAGGAGCGCTTCCGGTGCCGGTGGCTCTGCAAGGGTTATTTTAAGGGGACAAAAATCTACCCGTGAAAACCAGCCTTTGTATGTAATAGATGGTGTGCCGATGTCGAACTTTTCACCTGCCCAGCCAACTGATGTGTGGGGACAAGCAAGTGGTTCCGGCAGCGGAGGCCGTGATGGCGGCGACGGTATTTCTAACATCAACCCCGATGATGTAGAAAGCATCAGTGTGCTGAAAGGCGCTGCTGCATCTGCTTTGTATGGATCGCAGGCAAACAATGGTGTGATATTGATCACTACCAAGAAAGGAAAATCAGGGCAAACAAAAGTTGACTTTTCATCTTCGTTTACTTTGGATAAAGCAGCGTATTTACCAAAACTGCAGTGGGATTACCTGCAGGGAAATGCAGGTGCTGCTGCAGGCGGAAGTTTCAGTTATGGCCCGGCAGGCAAATCAACCAATCATGTCAATTCATTTTTTGAAACCGGCAATACATTCATCAACAGCATCAGCGTAAGCGGCGGTACAGAAAAAGCACAAACCTATTTTTCTTACAGCAATACCAACGCCAACGGCATTGTACCTACCAATACATTTAACCGCCACAACTTTGCCGTAAGGGAAACCATGAAAATGCTGAACGATAAACTGACGCTGGATGCGAATGTGATCATTGCTTCTCAAAAAGTACATAACCGGCCAACCAGTGGTTTGTATTATAACCCGCTGACAGGTTTATATCTTTTTCCCCGTGGGTTGGATTTCAACAGTTATAAGACCAACTACGAAAAGTTCAGCCCGTTGCGCAACGTTAACCTGCAAAACTGGTGGAACATTGACCAGGACAATAACATAGCAGGTGACGATAACCAGCAGAATCCTTACTGGGGATTGTACAGGAACCAGACAAGCGATAAGCTGTTCAGGGTATATGGGTCATTGGTATTGAAATATCAACTCACCAGAGACTTATCGATACAGGCAAGGGGCAACGTTGATAAATCAAACAGCAACTACGAGTTGAAAGCTTATGCGGGTACACAGGGAACTTTAGCTGATGCCAACGGCCGTTACACTTTAGATAAACAGGACAATACACAATTGTACAGCGATGTAATTGCCACTTACAATACGCAGTTGGATAAGATCGGTTTGGTAGCAAGCCTTGGTTCAAGCATACAGGATTTACACTCAGGCTACCAGGATTTCTTTGATTCAAAGGGAGGTAACCTTGCTTTTGCCAATGTCTTCAACGTAGGCAACATGAACCTTACGCCGGGCAGTGGTTCTACTTTTTACCAGGCAGGCAACAGGAAACAACTGCAATCAGTATTTGCCAGCGTAAACCTTAGTTTCGACAGCAAGTATTACCTGGATATCACTGCAAGGAATGACTGGTCTTCTGCATTGGCTTTTACCCCAAAAAACAATTACTTCTATCCATCCTTCGGTGCGAATGCCTTGTTGAGTGAGATCATGCATTTGCCAACAGCCATCAGTTTTGCAAAAATAAGGGCAGCCTATGCGCAGGTAGGAAGTGATGTGGCAATTTATTCAACCAATCCTTTGAACCTTATACGCAATGGCCAGTTGCAACCGAATGACAAAGGCGCTTTACCGGGCACTTATTTAAAGCCGGAATTATCAACCTCAATTGAATTTGGAACTGAATGGCGCTTTTTAAATAACAGGTTAGGCTTCGATGTTACCTGGTACAGCTCAACTACCAAGAACCAATATTTTGAATTGAACTCCACTTCGCTTGGAACCGGTTTAAGTAAATTTTACCTGAATGCCGGCGAGATCAGGAATTCTGGGATTGAAGCAACTGTTGATTTTAACAGCATGCTGAGCAAAAAACTGAAATGGAGTACTTCGTTGAATGTAACCGCCAACAGGAACAAGATCATTGAACTGGCAACACAGATACCACCTAATGTAAATTATAAGATAACCGATGGTGGTGTAAACAATTATAACCTGGTGATCAGGAGGGGCGGCAGTTTTGGAGATATTACGGGTATGATGTTTTTAAGAGATGCCAGCGGAAACATAGTGGTAGATGCAGCGACCGGGGCACCACAGGCAGGAACATTCGGTGTAGTAGGCAATCCGAACCCAAAACTAATCCTGGGCTGGAGCAATACATTTGAGATCAACAATGCACTTTCCATCAGCATGCTGGTAAACGGCCGCTTCGGTGGAAAAGTAATGAGCATAACCCAGGCGGTGCTGGATCAGTATGGAGTAAGCCAGGCAAGCGCTGATGCCAGGAGAAACGGTGGCGTACAGATAGCCGCTACCAAAGTGGGTGGCGGTGCATACGAAGGAAAAATTCCTGCAGAGGTTTTTTACACTACGGTTGGCGGAAGGGCAGGCATCACCGAATATTATATGTATGATGCCACCAACATCCGCATGCAGGAATTTGCAATAGCTTATAAACTGAATATAAAATCGAGGGTGATCAAAGCATTGCAGTTATCATTGATCGGTAAGAACCTTTTCTTCTTCACTAAAAAAGCACCATTCGATCCTGAACAAAGCATGAGTACCAACAACGGGTTGCAGGGAGTAGATGTGTTTGGTTTGCCGCCGGTAAGAAGTTTTGGTGCAAGCATAAAAATGTCATTGTAAACATTCAAAAAACTACTGAATCATGAAACGACTTATTTATAATACCATAGCCGCAGCAAGTGTAAGCCTGCTATTGATCAGCAGCCTCGGCAGTTGCACAAAAAAGTTTGAGGAATACAATACCAATCCTTATGGTGTAAGCGATGAAGACCTTAACCCGGATGGTGCGTTGATTGTTGCTTCGCTGCAAAATGCACAAAAGAATATCTATGTAAACTCTCCTGCCTGGATCACCCAGTTGCAGCAGAATCTGATGGGGGATATTTACTCCGGTTACATGATGTCGCCTACACCATTTGCGGGTAACAGCAATAACATTACCTACAATTTAGTGGATGGCTGGAATACCTGGGCGTGGCAACCGGCTTACACCGGTGTGATGTTCCCACTCTCAAAAGTAGAGCCACTAACGCAAACGGCTGCCCCGGAAATATACGCCATGAG
>CAXTPJ010000144.1:0-7207 GCA_964245855.1 uncultured Ferruginibacter sp.
CGCAGACATTGAAAAATTACCACGGCATTTTATTCCCGCTGATTTTGTTATCACTGATTGGCAAAGTATTGAACCTTACTTTAAAGCTTTGCTTGAAAAAGAGATCAATAGCAAAGATGAGCTGGAACTATGGTTGCAGCAAATGAGCGAAGTAGAAGCGGTGGTAAGCGAAGATGCCTGCTGGCGGCAGATCAAAATGACCTGCGATACCACTGATAAATCGCTGGAAGAATCGTACAACTTTTTTTGTACCGAGATACAGCCTCACATCCAGCCTTATGCTGATGCACTCAACAAAAAACTGGTCAATCACCCGCTGGCAACCGAACTGGATGCAAAGCAATATTTTACTTATCTCCGCAGCATCAAAAAAAATATTGACCTGTTCCGGGAAGAAAATATTCCGCTACAATCGGAACTGGCAGTGATGCAACAGCACTTTGGTGTTATCAGCGGCAAGATGACCGTTACCATTGATGACAACGAATACACTTTGCAACAAGCCGCCAAATTCCTGGAAAATCCCGACCGTTCAGTGAGGGAAAATGCGTACCGAAAAATACAGGAAAGAAGGTTGCAGGATAAAAATGCGTTGAACGACCTGTTTAACCAGTTGATGGCAAAACGAAACGAAGTGGCTGCCAATGCAGGTTACAGCAATTATACCGATTACCGTTTTAAAGAATTGGGCAGGTTCGATTATACAAAAGAAGATTGCTACGCTTTTCACAAAGCGGTAAAAGAAGAAGTGGTACCGCTGGTGAAGATGATCTACGAAAAAAAGAAAGCCAAACTTGGTTTAGATACGTTGCGGCCGTGGGACCTGGAAGCAGAAGTACCCGGCATTAAGCCGTTAAGGCCTTTTACAACCGGCAACGATCTGGTCAAAAAAACGATCGACTGTTTTACCAAACTACGGCCATTTTTTGGTGATTGTCTTGCCAAAATGAACGAGATAAAGCACCTGGATTTAGAAAGCCGTATGGGCAAAGCTCCGGGAGGTTACAACTGTCCTTTAGCAGAAAGTGGCGCACCATTTATTTTTATGAATGCAGCCGGGCAAATGAATGATGTTACCACCATGGTACACGAAGGCGGCCATGCGGTTCATTCTTTTTTAGCACATCCTTTGGCACTCACTGGCTTTAAGGAATACCCGATGGAAATTGCTGAAGTGGCCAGCATGGCGATGGAACTGTTTAGCATGGACCATTGGGATGTATTTTTCAGTGATGCCGAAGAATTAAGAAGGGCAAAAGAACACCAGTTGGAAAGAGTGATTACTTTGTTTCCATGGATCGCCATCATTGATCAGTTTCAGCATTGGATCTATGATAACAGCAACCATACCAATGAGCAGCGTACTGCCAAATGGATGGAGATTTTGAATGAATACAGCGATGGCGTGGTTGATTACAGCGGCCTCGAAAATTACCGCAGCAACGCCTGGTTGCGCCAGTTACATTTGTTTGAAGTGCCATTTTATTATATAGAATACG
Organism: uncultured Ferruginibacter sp.; assembly: GCA_964245855.1. Lineage (GTDB taxonomy): Bacteria > Bacteroidota > Bacteroidia > Chitinophagales > Chitinophagaceae > Ferruginibacter. Next base: position 1,500 of record CAXTPJ010000144.1, read on the forward strand.
GCATTGCTCAATTGGGTGCAGTTGGTATGTGGATGCAGTTTAAAAAAGCACCGCAGCAGGCGCTGGACAATTACTGCAATGCTTTGGCTTTGGGCGGCACCGCCACTTTGCCGGAGTTGTATAAAACTGCCGGGTTAAAATTTGATTTTTCTTCTGAAACAATTAAAGAACTGATGGAGTTTGTAAAAGTTGAACTGGATAAGATCAGCTAATCTTATAAAAATTGAAAGCGGTCAGCAATTGTATACTCCAGTTGCTGACCGCTTTTTTTTAATGCTGGCTAAAGAATGCCAGCATTTGGTCAAGTGCATTTGCAGCGTGCATTTTTTCACCATTTTCCAGCGATTCTTTTGCTGCGGCAGATGCTCTTTTACGCATATTTATTTCATAGGCAGCAATTGCTTCCTGTAGTGTGTTGTATTCATCAGACAGTAAGACATCACTCAATTCTACTGCATCCAGCATGGCCATGTTAGCTCCTTCGCCGGCAAAAGGTGGCATTACATGGGCAGCATCGCCGAGCATGGTTATATTGGGCTGGGCTTCCCAGGTTTGATCCAATGGCAAACAATAAATTGGCCGTGGAATAAAAGGCATGGTGGCATTTTCAAACAGCTCATACCATAGCGGGCTCCATTCTGCGTAAGCAGTTTTAAACCATTGCAGCATTTGCGCTTTATCACTATAATCTAAACCACTTGTTTTAGCCCAGGTTTCATCGGTTGCAAAGCTTGCATAAAACCCCAAACTGCCATCGCCCTTTTGGCCCAGCAGTAAATTTTTTTTATTTCTGAAAGCCATTATTTTGCCGCCGTTTATCAGCGCATCAATGTGCGGAGCGGCTTCTTTTGAATGATACACATTTCCTTCCAGCATGGTTACGCCGGAGTAAAAAGATTTAATACCGGTGATGTAAGGCCGAATTTTAGAATTGGCGCCATCAGAAGCAATCACCAGGTCTGCATAAGCAGATGAACCATTGTTAAAATGCAGCATCCAGCCATCATTTTCCTTCTCCATAGAAATGAAATGACTATCCCAAACAACTGTACCGGCTTGCAACGATTCCAGCAACACGTTTCTTAATGGGCCACGGTCTATTTCAGGACGAAAATGTTCATGGCCAAAAGCTTCTTGCGGTTTGTTTTCGTGATCGCTATAGCGAATGGTTGCCTGCTCATCCACGATCAGCATTTTATCTGCACCCGGGCGAAAATTTTTCTTGAAAACTTCTAACAAGTTGGCTTTTCTCAAGGCCAGCATGCCCGATCCTTCGTGCATATCCAATGGCGAACCGATCAGCCGTGCATTTTTATCAACATCCCTTTCATGCACTTTTACGGTTGCACCGTTCATTTGTAAAAGCCTGGCCAGCGTTAATCCACCGGGGCCGCCGCCAACTATGGCGATTGATTTATTTTGTATCAGCATGGTTGTATGTTTTGTTTACAGGTACAAAACTACTGTTGCTTTAAAACGGATAATAGTATAAATCGGTTGTTTTTGGATAATTCTTTGGGCAGTGAACCGGAAAACTTTTTGATCTCTTTGATAAAATGGTTCTGATCGGTGAAGTTGAGTTCGGGAAATAATTTGCCTTTTGCAATGTGTGATAAGGAGGCACGGAAGCGCAAGATGGTACAATAGGCTTTTAATGAAAGGCCGAATTGCTGGTTGAAATACCGGTTGATTTGCCTGCTGCTCCAAAAAACTTTTTCAGATAATTCTTTAACACTCGTCTCTCCGTTAGATGAGTAAATCAATTCAAAAAGCCGTAGCTTTCTTTCATCGATTGTTTCAGGTAAAAGCGCTGTAATTTTTTGTGTTGCCTTTTCATAAAAGGCATCGAAATCTTGCAGGTCATTTACATCAAATCCTAAAAAATCGGTTGGATAATCTTTCGCAGTGTTTATTAGGTCAGCGATGGTGGTGTGTAAAATATACTCAACGGCCAACGGTTTAAAACTGATGACAAATGCCAGTGTTTGTGGCGGTACGGTTCTTTGTTCGGGAGCGGTTTCTAGCCCAATCAATAAAATTTGAAAAGTACCGTTTGCAGGTAACCAGAAAAAAAGATCGATCCTTCCATCGGGCATTACCACTACTTCTTTGGGTTCATTGGAAGGATTGTGAAACATGCCGATGCTTTCTACAAAATCAGCTAATGAATCAGATGGTTTGAGGAAGCGGTAGTAAAATTTGTTGGCCATTCCCTGGTGTAACGGTTAATACTTTTGTTAGGCAGATAAATGTTTCATCAGTGATTCGTTGCAAGATTAGTTGGTAATTGAAAGTTTACTGGCATGGCACCGCTTTCAATAGCCGAGATGTATCAAATGTCAGAGAATCTAAATTTTTAAAGTATGTTTTTCCATCTTTTGAAAAAGTATCCCCGAAACCTTCAACCAAATTGTCACCAGCTACTTTAAATGCTACCTCCCCTTACAGATTCAGTGCTTTCTGACATAAAATTATAAGTGGCTACTAAAATAGTCCCTTGCTTTTTTCCCTGGATCGTTCCTTTGTTACTGTCTTTTTCTTTGAGCTTATACACTAACGTTCCGGTTAATGATTCTCCCACTTTGATGACCTTTAAACTGATGGTATCGCTGCTGGTGGCATACTGATAGCAATTAATATTAGATTCATCTTTTTTTCTCATTCTTTTCCGCTGGCGACTTTGCATTTTCGTCAACTTTTTCCGGTGCATTACAACACGTAAATACACTTACAATAATTAAACTTTTTAGTATTCTCAATTTCATAAAATCATTTTAAAGGTTGATAATTATTTACCCGCAATCTCCACATACCCCGCTCACTACCATTTGTGCATGATCTGGTTTGAAGCCGTTGGGCAGTTTTACCTGCGGTACTGTTACTTCTTCCAGGCAAATGGTTTTATTGCAGGCATCGCATATAAAATGGACATGGTTATCATGGTGGTGCCCGGCTTCGCAATTGTCTTTACATAAGGCATATAAAATGGAATTGTCTGTAGTTGGTATCAAATGAATGATGCCTTTATCAACAAAGGTCTGCAGCGTGCGGTAAACCGTTACCCGGTCAAACATTTCACCGGTACTTTTTTCAATATCAGCATGCGCCAAAGCCCCGTCGCTGTTAATAAACAGTTCCAGTATTTTTTTGCGCCCTTCCGTAACGCTCAGTTGATTCTTCTTTAATATATCGAGTACCATAATCTTTCTAATATTTCTCTCTAAACAATTAAACTACTGAGCTTATTAAACTTTACTTCAATTCCCTGTAATGAAATTTTTCATTCAGCAACCCATGAATGTCTTTGATCAGTTTATCTACTTCGTCTTCTTTTAATCCATCATACACCATTCCTCTTACCCTCGTTTGTTTATCAACCAAAGCAAATAATTGAGTATGGATAAACTGGTCGTTGATATTGGATAAAGTGTCAGCAGATTTATTGTTATCTATGATGTAACTGTGCCTGGCCATATCGTACAACTGTTTTTTATCGCCTGTTACAAAATACCAGTTACTGTTAGATATTGGTTTATTCATGGTTGAATCATACACAATTTTATAAGAGCCATCATCCAGTTTTATCAGCGTACCATTCAGCATTTTTGATTCATATTGTTTCAGCAATGGAACCGAATCTACTTCCGGCATACAGGTATGCGAAATGATCATAAAGTTGCTGTCGTTTTTAAACTCATCGTACACCCTGCGCATATTGGCATTCATCTTCGGACAAATGCCTTTACAGGTAGTAAAGAAAAATTCTGTAACATATACTTTGCCTTCCACATCCCGTTCGGTTATCTTCTTGCCGTTTTGATCAACAAAAGAAAACGGCTGCACATTGTTATTGATCACCGGCAGGTTCGACTGAGAAATATCTGTTTGTGAAAAAACAAAAATGTAGTAAGCTACAAACAGCAACACGAAAAAACCGGCATATAACATCCACCTATTTTTCATTCCTTTATTCTTCATCCAATTAAATTTTATACAAAGCTACTTGTAAACATCATTGCAGAGATAAAGAAAAACCACTTTAACATTTGCAACATCATTGCAAATAATTGGCTTTGCCAACTTTCATGGCAACAAAGGTTAATTGGGACATAATGGGTATTGCTACATCGGTAGCCTGTGCAATACATTGTGCGTTGTTTCCGGTAATATTATCGAGCCTGCCGCTTTTTGGCATCAACACCATCCACAACGCCAGTTTGAATGGGGGATGATCGGGCTTGCTTTTATTGTAGGCACTTATGCTTTATACTACGCTTATATAAAACACCATCAATCTTTTATTCCGATCACTGCATTTTCTGCAGGTTTTATTTTACTGCTACTGAAACAGGCATTTCATGCGTACGAATATTGGCTGCTGGCCCCGGCAGTTATTTAAATCGTATCTGCCCATTACTACAACTACCGGCTTTGCCATCAAAGCAAATGCAGTTCTCCGCATCGTAAACATTAGACTGGCCGAATGTTTTATCTTGTAGCCTTAAAATTTGCAAGATGAAAAAAAGCAGTTTCTTGTTTTTCTTGATTGTCATTATTCCCTTCACTGCCATTGCTCAATCAAAAGATGAGTTGGCCGTTCGTAAATTACTAACCACCCAAGGCGAAGCCTGGAATAAAGGCGATATTGATGGATACATGGAAGGCTACTGGAAAAGCGATTCATTGATGTTTATTGGCAAAAGCGGCGTTACGTTTGGCTGGAAAAATACTTTATCCGGTTACAAAAAAAGCTACCCGGATAGTACGGCAATGGGTCAATTAAGTTTTGAGTATGTGGAAATGAAACGCCTTTCTGCTGATTACTTTTTTGTGGTGGGCAAGTGGTTATTGATAAGGAAAATGGGTAACCTTAAAGGCGCATTTACTTTGTTATTGCTAAAGATTGATGGAAACTGGGTGATTATTAAAGACCACAGCAGTTAGGCTTTTGCAGATTAAGCTGCATATAATTGCTGGTGCGTAACCGGCAATAATAAGTACCAGCAAAGCCCTGTAAGCAGAAAGGTAGCAGTTATAGCTGCAATATTTTTCTCATCATAATTACAACTAACCAGGCATTTGTTTGCTGCATTGAATACAGAAAAAGTGGTTGTATCGCCGGTATCTATTGTATAAGTGTACTTGGTTGATTCTATGATGACCTGCCCATCTTTACCGAACGTTTTTTCCTGCCTGCTGCTGCCGATTTCCATACCATACTCATTCTTAAAGATATGTTTGCCGGATAATGAACCGGCGCTTTCAATAAAAAACAACCGGTGCTGGCGGCCACAACTCATGCGTGCAGAGCGGTGTAAAGGATTATACTTAATGATTGCCTTGCATTCGCCGTTTTCAATTAATTGATATTCCTGTATGGTGGAATGCTGGCTGCTTACTGATATCCATTTCATAATGTGCAATTATCCTTAAAAATTATAACCCGGCAGCAAAATATGCAAGCACAATTGTACTTGGTAACAATTACTTAATACTGGTTTGAATTAGAAAATTAAAGCATACAGTGTACCCGGTAGGCTTTGGCAAAAAATTACCTGTTTAGGGTATTGTTTGGTATAGCAGCATGTTGTTGTTTTGCAAAATACCCTGGTTAAATGTTTGAACACTTACATTGCTATTAAAGCCCGTTTTCTTCCGTATAAGTCCAACGGCAAATCAAACTGCAACATTTTTCTTTGGTTTGGCCC
>CAXTPJ010000145.1:0-7150 GCA_964245855.1 uncultured Ferruginibacter sp.
TTTACAGAATAGTTCAGCCATGATGCAGTTTCCGTCAAGTGTGGTAACTACAGGAATGACCACGCCGAATGTTACGGGCATGGGTTTAAAAGACGCTGTTTATTTAGCAGAAAATAAAGGATTGAAAGTGGTTGCCAACGGAAGGGGCCGGGTAATCAGCCAGTCTTTAATACCAGGAACAGCATTTAAAAAAGGACAAATCATTACACTGTTTTTAAATTGATTTTACAAGACATACTATATAAAGTCAGCATCCGCTCTGTAAAAGGCGATACCGGTGTAGTGGTAAATGATCTTCAAATTGATTCCCGAAAAGCTACGGCCGGCACCTGTTTTATTGCGGTAAAAGGGTATGTGGTTGATGGTCACGAGTTCATTGAAAAGGCGGTTGTAAATGGAGCAGTAGCAGTGGTTTGCGAAATACTGCCAGCTATCATCCATGAACAGGTTACTTACATACAGGTGGAGAACAGTGCAATAGCAGCAGGTTTTATCAGTCATAATTTTTGTGGTGAACCTTCTTTAAAAATGAAACTGGTAGGCGTTACCGGTACCAATGGAAAAACAACCATTGCTACGCTGTTGTGGAAACTGTTTGCTGCACTCGGGTATAAATGTGGCTTGATCAGTACTGTACAAAATCAGGTAGGTGAAGCAATTGTTTCATCGACACATACTACACCTGATGCCATCAGCATCAATAAATTGTTGAAGCAAATGCAGGATGGCGGCTGTACCTATGTTTTCATGGAATGCAGCAGCCATGCCATTCACCAGCACCGCATTGCAGGGTTACAGTTTGCCGGTGCATTGTTCAGTAACATTACACATGATCACCTGGATTATCATAAAACATTTGATGAATACATACGGGTAAAAAAATCGTGGTTCGATCAGTTGCCCTCATCTGCCTTTGCCATCAGCAATGCAGATGATAAGAGGGGATTGGTGATGCTGCAAAATACCGCTGCTAAAAAGTTTTACTACAGCCTGAAAACAATGGCTGATTTTAAAGGAAAGATTTTGGAGAACAGCCTGGTAGGATTGCACATGATGGTAAATGAGCAGGAAGTACATTTTCGTTTGATAGGAGAATTCAATGCGTATAATTTATTAGCCGTATATGGTGCTGCTATTTGTTTGGGCCAGGATAAATTGACTACGCTGCAAACACTCAGCAGTCTCACCGGTGCAGAAGGAAGGTTCGATTACACGGTAAGCAAGGCTGAAAATATTGTGGGCATCATTGACTATGCCCACACACCGGACGCCTTGCTGAATGTGTTGGCCACCATCAAAAATTTACGCCAGGGCCATGAGCATATCATCACGGTGGTAGGTTGCGGTGGCGACCGGGATAAGACCAAACGCCCCATCATGGCAGAAGTTGCCTGTGAGTACAGCGACCGGGTAATCTTTACTTCTGATAATCCACGCAGTGAAGATGCACTGCAGATTTTAAAAGAAATGGAAGCTGGGGTAAGTGTGGTGGCAAGAAAAAAATACATCTCCATAGCAGACAGGAAAGAAGCGATTAAAACAGCGGTAAGCCTGGCAGCAAAAGAAGACATTGTTTTGATAGCAGGCAAAGGCCACGAAAAATACCAGGACATACAGGGAGTGAAATATGATTTTGATGACAAGCAGGTGCTGGGGGAAATGTTTGAGTTGTTAGAAAAATAAGCTAATGAGATAATTAGATGATATGCTGATGAAGTCTATTTAAAAATCATAGATAACAAAAATTATAAACCAACTATAACAAAATAAGCTAATTAGCACATTTGCTAATTAGCACATTCAACAATGCTGTATCACTTATTCGACTGGCTTACACAACACTGGACCAGTTCCAGGTTTCCCGGAAGTGGATTGTTTCAATTCATCACTTTCAGGGTATTGCTGGCCGTTATATTGAGTTTGGTGATCACCACAGTGTTTGGTAAAAAACTGATTTCTTTCCTGCAACAAAAACAGTTAGGCGAAAGCGTTAGGGATTTAGGGTTGGCAGGCGAGCAGCAAAAGAAAGGTACTCCAACCATGGGCGGTATCATCATCATCCTCGCCATCATGATCCCAACCTTATTGCTTGCAAACCTTGATAAAGTGTATATCCGGTTGATGTTGCTGTGTACAGTTTGGTTGGGTGCCATCGGTTTTATTGATGATTATTTAAAGATCAGGTCTAAAAGAATAGCCCAGCAAAAAGGCATTGCTTACAAAAAAAGCGACAGCGATGGATTAGCCGGCAGGTTTAAAGTATTTGGCCAGGTAATGCTCGGCATCATCATCGGCGCCACATTGTATTTCAGTCCAAGTGTTACGGTTAAAAGAGAGATCATGCCCAACTCCAATATCGAATCGGTATTAAACAGGGGAGAAAGAAGGTTGAAGATAGATACGACTTTCATCGATGGACAGGCACATCGTTTTGTAAGTGTAAAAACGCCTATTACAACCATTCCGTTTTTAAAAACACATGAGTTTAATTATGCCAAACTGTTGCCTCAGAGCTGGTCGGATTATACCTATATCATTTACATCATCATTGTGATTTTTATAGTAACGGCAGTAAGTAACGGTGCAAACATAACAGATGGCCTGGATGGATTGGCAACCGGTGTAAGCGCCATCATTGGAATCTGTCTCGGCATTTTCGCTTATGTAAGTGGCAACATCAAATTTGCGGAGTACCTCAACATCATGTACATCCCTAACCTGGCAGAACTGTCCATTTTCATTGCTGCCTTTGTGGGAGCCTGTATTGGTTTCTTGTGGTACAATGCTTACCCGGCACAGGTTTTCATGGGCGATACCGGCAGCCTTGCATTGGGCGGCATCATTGCAGCGCTGGCCATTATTGTTCGAAAAGAATTATTGATACCGATCTTCTGCTTTGTGTTTTTGGTAGAGAATTTAAGTGTGGTGATACAGGTGAGTTATTTTAAATACACGAAGAAAAAGTATGGTGAAGGGCGACGGATATTCTTAATGAGCCCGCTGCACCATCATTATCAAAAGAAAGGGTTTCATGAAAGCAAGATCGCAGTACGTTTTTGGATCGTAACGATTTTGAGTGTCGTACTGGCGATCGTAACATTAAAGTTGAGATAATTGATTATCCATAAACTCGCTTTCCTTTAGAAAACCGGGTAAACCTATAAGCCAATACTAATGAAAACTATTACTTGACGAAAACGAACCCGTTAAGTTCTATGCTTTTGAAGAACCATTTTTATTCGCCCTTAATAACTAACCATCCAAGTAATTGTAAACGTATAGACCTGTTAAATTCTATGCTGTTGAAAAACCTTTTTTTAAGTAACAGTTTTTGTTAACCAATTAAAATTGATTTGAAGAAAAGAATGGTGATACTCGGTGCAGGCGAAAGTGGCGTTGGAGCTGCTTTGTTAGCCATGCAACAGGGGTATGATGTATTCGTAAGCGATGGCGGTACTATCAAAGCAAACTTCAAAAATGAACTGCAGCAAAGCAACATCGATTTTGAAGAAGGTGCTCATGATGAAGCCAGGATCTTGAACGCTGATGAAGTGATGAAAAGTCCGGGTATACCGGAGAAAAACGAGTTGGTGAAAAAGATCAGGGCAAAACAAATCCCGGTCATCAGCGAAATAGAACTCGCATACCGCTACAAAGGCAACAGCAAGATCAGTGCCATCACCGGCACCAATGGTAAAACAACCACCACTGCATTAACCTATCATATATGCAGCGATGGTGGCGCTGATTGTGCGATGGTGGGCAACATCGGTTTTTCTTTTGCAAAGCAGGTAGCGGTACAACCAAAAGCATTGTATGTGGTAGAGATCAGTTCTTTTCAACTGGATGATATCAAAACATTCCGGCCGGATGTGGCGATACTCACCAATATCACTGAGGATCACCTGGACCGGTACGATTACAAGATGCAGCACTATATCGACAGCAAATTCCGCATCACACAAAACCAGCAGGCAGGCGATGTTTTTATTTATTGCCTGGATGATGAAATAACAAAAAATAATATTGACAAGTATCCCATTAAATCAAACTTATACCCCATAACCATGAATAGAGAATTGCCACAGGGTGCATACATCACCAATGCAGAAATGCACATTAAATGGAAAGGGGAAGATATGCAGATGAGCATACAGGATTTTGCCCTGAAAGGAAAACACAATCAATATAACAGTATGGCAGCCGGCATTGCATCAGTGGCAGTAGACATTAAAAAAGAACATGTGAGAGAATCACTCCAGACATTTCAAAGCCTCGAACACCGGATGGAAACGGTTAGCACTGTTCGTGGCGTGGAGTTTATCAACGATAGCAAAGCAACCAATGTAAACAGCACCTGGTTTGCCCTGGAAAGTATGACCAAGCCAACCATCCTTATTTTGGGCGGTGTAGATAAAGGGAACGACTATTCTATTTTACAGGAAGTGGTAAAAGATAAAGTAAAAGCGATCGTATGCATGGGCCTCGATAACCGCAAGATCCATGAAGAGTTTGGTCCCGTCGTATCATTGATGGTAAATACAGAAACAGCACAGGAAGCAGTACAGGCTGCCTTTCACTTTGCCAGCAAAGGCGATGTGGTACTACTGAGCCCGGCCTGCGCCAGTTTCGATCTGTTTAAAAACTATGAAGACAGGGGTACCCAGTTTAAAATGGCAGTGAGGGATTTGTAGAAAAATACATAAAACAGTTCTTGAAAAATTCAAGACATAGCAAAAGTTCTTAAAAGATTTTATTTATAGGGAAAGAGTTATAATATTAAAGCACTATCTCTTACCAGTACTTGAATAAGCCACCTCTTTTGGTTCGGTCACGCTTTAGCGTGATTGAAAAAATGCGAAGCAAATTTTTTCAAAGAAGCAAAAGCAGTGGCGTTTCAAGTACGCAGCCCGCCGGCTGTGGAGGCAAATAGTATAGATTTAAAACAGCTAAGCGAAAATGGCTTAAACTAAAAAAACACTTGTTATAAGTGATAATGTCAGATACTAAAAACATATTAAAACAAATATTCGGCTTCAGCGAAACCACTGAAGGCGCCTTCACGTCCTCTATCAAAGGCCTTGGCGCAACCAACTTGGTGAGCAAGACAAAGGGGGATAAAGTGATCTGGGCCATCGTGGTTATATTAACGCTCATGAGCTTGCTGGTAGTGTACAGCAGTACCGGTTCTTTGGCATATAAATACAGCAAAAGCACCGAAAGTTTTTTATTCAAACAATTTGCCTTCATCATCCTTGGTGTACTCATCATTTACTTTGCCCACCGGGTAAATTATACCATCTATTCAAGGATCGCACTGATATTATTTTTGATCTCGATACCCCTGTTATTGTACACCTTATTTTTTGGGGTACAGTTAAATGCCGGCAGCCGCTGGATAAAACTGCCGGTCATCAACATGACCTTTCAAACATCGGATCTTGCAAAGCTTGCATTGTTCATGTACATGAGCCGGCAGCTTAGCCGCAAGCAGGCTGTTATAAAAGATTTCAAAAAAGGCTTTCTGCCCATCATTGTACCGGTAGGAATCATTTGTGTATTGATTGCACCTGCTAATTTATCTACCGCAATATTGATAGCAGGTACAAGCATTTTGTTAATGTTTATTGGCAGGGTAAATACAAAACATATTTTGGCTACTATTGGCATCGCATTGGTGCCGGCGTTGCTGCTCATCACCATCGCAATAAAATATTACGATAAAGAAGAACACAAATCAAAAGAACTACCCTCCATATTATCTGCGGGCCGTATCCCAACCTGGATAGGAAGGATACAAACATTTGTCGACAGTAAGAAAGAAGATCAGAATGAAAAACTCTACCAGATAAACCAGGCAAAAATTGCCATCGCAAGCGGTGGCTGGTTTGGCCGTGGGCCAGGAAGAAGCAATGCCCGTAACTTTTTACCGCACTCTTACAGCGATTTTATTTTCGCCATTATTTTAGAGGAGTATGGTATCATCGGCGGCGCCTTCATCGTATTTATCTATCTCTTGTTTTTGTACCGGTGCATCCGGCTGTATCAAAAATGCCCTTTTGCATTCGGCGCTTTTTTGGCGCTGGCATTGAGTTTTACGCTGGTGATACAAGCCATCGCCAACATGGGTGTAAACGTAAATGTGTTTCCAAATACAGGGGTCACGTTACCGTTAGTAAGTATGGGTGGAAGCAGTTTCCTCTTCACCTGTTTATCCATCGGTATCATATTAAGTGTTGCAAGAAACGTTGAACAGATAGAAGGTGATAAACTAAAAGCAATAGAAAAAGAAGTAGCAGCAGAAGAGAAAAAGAAAAAAGTGATGGAACCGGCAGTGGTAGCATAACTGAACATCGTTGTGTCACTCACTTGTACCGCATAACAATGTGCATCATTTGAAATACAAAAAAGCAACTTGAATAAATGAACAATGATAGCAACATACAGTCTCTTTCGGTTCCCCCTTCAGGGGGCGGAGAAGGCACTCGTTTGCCAATCATCATTGCAGGCGGCGGCACCGGCGGACATATTTTTCCGGCAGTAGCCATTGCCAACGCCATAAAAAAAATACATCCTTCAGCCGATATTTTATTCGTTGGTGCCAAAGGAAAAATGGAAATGGAAAAAGTACCGCAGGCAGGGTACAAAATTAAGGGGTTGGATATAGCTGGGTTTAACAGGAGTTCTTTGATTAAAAATGTAGGGTTGCCATTAAAGCTGATCAAAAGTTTTTTACAGGTACGCACGATCTTTAAAAAATTTAAACCGGTTGCAGTGATCGGTGTGGGCGGTTATTCCAGTTTCCCGGTGTTGCGTTTTGCTCAATCTCAGGGTATTAAAACATTCATCCACGAAAGCAATTCTTTCGCAGGGAAAAGTAACATGCTATTGGGAAGAAAGGCCACCAAAATATTTGTTGCTATTGATGGAATGGAAAAATTTTTCCCGGCAAATAAAATTATCATCAGCGGCAATCCTGTTCGGGCAAGCATTACCGGTAGTACCATCAATAAATCAGAAGCCATACAGCATTTTGGATTGGAGGCAGGTAAAACAACGGTGTTATCCATCGGCGGCAGCCTCGGTGCAAAAACCATCAATGAAGCATTGGCCCATAACCTCGAAGCATTAGAAAAAAACAACATGCAAC